>DASUMO010000334.1:0-9688 GCA_036277695.1 Chitinophagaceae bacterium | reverse complement strand
CAAGGCCATCGTGCTCGAGCATGGTCTCTGCTACTTCCCTGGCGATATGTTGGCCAAAGAGATTGGCGATCCGGTGTCTTTTTTCCAGTTCCAATAATGAACGATTGATGCCTTTCCGGATCTGCCGCGCTACCAGGCCCGCAGCAATACCACAGGCCAGGATCACAATGACCCTGAGGGAATCCGAAAAATTAAATCCATGGGTGAGCAGGCTGATAATGATAAAAGAAAGGGCCGAGAGCAATCCGCAGAAAAAGGAAAGGCCGAAATCCAGGCGCAGGGTTGAGAGGATGATAAAAAGAAAATAAATGAAAACCGCCGGCGATTGCAGCACATGAATGCCAGGAAATTGAAAAGAGACTCCCAGAATGATCGTGGACAAAAGTCCTACTTCCAATACCACGTTGAGGTACTGGATGCCGAGGGGAATTTGCTGATGGTTTTTCCGGGAACGGGAAATAATATAAAAAAGGAAACAGGCTTCCAGGGCAATCATGGCGAGCGGAAACAACCAGATTATACCCTGCGATTGTAAGCCGACGGTCTCTTCATCCGCCTGTTTCAGCAACACCTTATTGATAAGCTGGTAGCTGAGACCAAAAAGAAAAACGAAGATTAAAATAGTCGTTCTGCGCTTTTCACTGTGAAGGATCTCAGCATTCAGACGCTGATGAAAAATTCCGTCCATATTGATTTGATTTCAGTAGTAAAATAAAGAAGCAGGCAGCCGCAGCCACCTGCTCTACCATTAACCCTAAACCTTGTTCTTAACTTTTCGTTGAATGACCAATTCACCAGAGCTGCTGGCTCTTACATATAATGACGTACCCTGGTTTTTCACTTTTACCACGTAGTAAACACCCAGTTCCCTGTCATTTACTTCAATAACCCTTAAACCGTTTTCATTATCGATATCGACAAATGCAAAACCTGATTTTTGCGGGAAACGATTGGCCAGCGAGGTTTGGATCGTGATTGGCAGGTTCGAGAAATAGACTTCCCTTGATTCGGCAACAAATTCACCATCACTGCTGAAGTAGGCATTCCGTTTTTCCCCATTGAGGCTGAAACTGGCCACATAATAATCTTTTACAGGTGCCCATGAACTGGCAATGATGCCGGGAAATTGTTTGGCAAATTGCAGTTTGGCTGAGTAACTGACGGCAGTTGAATCAGCTGCCCATAACTGGAAGCTGCTGATTGCGAACAGCAGCGATACGATAAGGTTCTTTTTCATTTTTTTATTATTTGTTTTAAGATTTTGCATGTTTGGATCCTTGGGTTTTATTGGGAAAAATAGCGGGCAGCCGGGGCCACCCGCGTTTATCAACCTTAACCCTAACTTGAAAAAGCTGTTTTCTTAGCTGCCGGTTCCAGTTCAGCCCAAACCAGGTAAACTGTACCGGCATATTTAATATCTACTTTTTTTAACACCAGGTTTGATCCGGCAATAATGCCAAGCATATCCCTGTTCATATGTATACCCGAATTCCTGTATTGAAAAGGCTCCCATTTTTTCTGTAACCACCTGACTAAACCATAACGGCTCAAACCATATTCTAATAGGAGCACTTCACCCTCCGGTTTGCACCATTCATTGTACAGGTTCAATAACAGCCCGGGATTTTCAAATTCCCCGAGTGAGAAGGTGGAAACAATCGTATCAAAGCTTTGCGGTGGAAATTGCAGTTCCTGTAAGGGTGAAACTATAAAGCTTGACTGGATCCCGAATTGCTCCGCCTGCACCCTGGCCAGTTTCATCATCCTTTCACTGGTATCAGTGGCGGTCACTTTAATTCCTTTTGGATAGTGCCTGAAATTTTTCCCTGTGCCCACAAAAGGTTCCAGGATATGTCCCTTTGCACTGGCCAGCAATTGGCGTCGCCATTGATACTCGAGTTGTCTGAATCCTATTTTCATGTGAATGATTATACTAAGGCAGGATTATTTTATTAATTTCCCGGTGCTGGTAATAGGTTGTGTGAAGCAATCTCTTTTACCTTTTTATGCTTGAACCTGTCAAGTATTTTATCGATGATGTAGTAGATCACCGGTACTACTACCAGGGTCAGCAACATGGAACTGGTTAATCCACCGATCAGGGCCCAGGCCATTCCATTTTTCCATTCCGCTCCTGCCCCACTTGCCAATGCCAGCGGCAACATCCCGATCACCATGGCGATCGTCGTCATCAGGATAGGACGAAGCCGGGCACGACCCGATTCCAGCAACGCTTCTTTCACATTATAGCCCTGTTCTTTCAACTGGTTGGCAAAGTCTACCAGCAGTATCGCATTCTTCGCTACCAACCCTACCAGCATGATAATGCCGAGGATGGAAAAGATATTCAGCGACTGCATCGTCATGGCCAGTGCCAGCAGGGCTCCTACTATTGCTACCGGGATCGAGAACAATACCACGAAGGGATAGATATAGGAATTATACAGGGCCACCATGATGAGGTACACGAATATGATGGATCCGATCAATGCCAGCCCCAGGCTGCCGAATGCTTCCGCCTGTTGTTTCATATTGCCTTCGTAAGAGATAGAAATACCGGCGGGCAGGGGATCTTTTTCAATCAATGCCTGAATTTCGGCGCCCACGGTTCCCTGTGGCCTTCCCACTACTTCCGATGAAACAGTTACGGAACTGATCCGGTCTTTTCTTTCCAGTTTGGCCGGCCCCAGGCTTCTTTCCACTTCAGCGAACTGCCCGAGACGAATCACCTGGCCTGCATTATTGATAAAGGATAATTGCTGCAGCTCGTTCACCGATTGCCGGTTGAAGGCATCGAACTGGATATTGATATCGTAGTCGTATTGTCCCTGTGATAATTGCACATCCGTATTGCCATCAAAAGCCAGTTGCAATACATTCCCTACCTGGTCCATCCGCAAACCCAGTTTGGCCATTTTCTCCTTGTCGATCTGTACGCTGACCTCGGGTTTATTATTTTCAATCGATATTTTTTGGTCAGAACTTCCGGGTACCAGTTTGGCTTTTTCAAGAATGGTATCGGCAAAAGACATTAATTGGTCCACGTTTGAACCGCTTAATACAATTTGAATCGGCGCTTCCGAAGTGGAGCCCATTATATCCACGTTGCTGATCTTTATCCTGGCACCGAGTATTCTTTCCTGCAATTCTTTTTTGATGCGTTGCGAGAATTTTTCAGTGCTGAATGAACGCTTGCCCTTATCCACCAGTTTCACGCTGATCTCTGCTTCATGATTGGAACCTTGCTGCGCATGCGGGTTATCACTTTTTCCAATAGAAGAGAATACATTGATCACTTCGGGTTTTGATAATATATATTGCTCAACTTCCTGGGTTTTCAGGTTGGTTTGTTCAATGGTCGCGTCTTTTGGCAATTCAACTCTTACAACTACTTCACCGCGGTCTCCCATGTTCACAAATTCATTCCCGATAAAACCGCCGCCCACGAGGGAGAAAGAACCTACGAGTAAACCCAGGGTAATGAGCAGCACCCAGCGTTTATGACCCAGGCTCCACTTCAGCAGCGATACATATCGTTCCCCAAGTGTGTTGATCTTCTTTTCGATCCAAAGGATCATTTTTCCCCAGTATTTTTTAGGATTGGGATGTTCGAGTTTACCAAAACGGGATACCAATAAAGGAGTTAAGGTAAACGAAACGAAGAGGCTCATCAGCGTGGAGACCACCACCACCAGGGAGAATTGACGGAGTATATCCGCGATCATTCCGTCCACCATGGTAATGGGAAGGAAGACCGCCACATCCACCAGGGTAATGGACAGCGCGGTAAAACCAATTTCCTGTCGCCCGTCCAGCGAAGCGGTGCGTTTATCCTTGCCCATTTCCATATGCCTTTGTATATTTTCAAGGATCACGATACTGTCATCTACCAGGATACCGACAACCAGCGAAAGTGCCAGCAGCGTCATCAGGTTAAAGGTGAAACCGAATAAATGAATAGCGATAAAGGTGGTGACCAGTGAAGCGGGAATGGCAATCATAACAATCACCGCATTCCGGAAGCTGTGCAGGAAGACCAGCATTACCAGCGCCACTAATACGATAGCCAGCATCAGGTCATGGTTCACGGCTTCAGCAGCTTCCAGTGTAAATTCCGATGAATCCTGTGCAATAGAAAAGCCAAGCCCCTGCGTAGCATATTCTTTTTCCAGTTTCCTGATTTCGGCTTCTACCTGTTCACTTACCTGTACGGCATTGGCATCTGTTTGTTTATAGATCAAAAGCCCGATGGCTGTATTGGCATTGTAACGGCTGATGGATTCGGTTTCCTTAATACCATCCACCACGGTGGCGATATCTTTCAGGTAAATCGTGCGGCCCTGCCGGGTAGCAACCACCACCTGCTCAATATCCGCCGTAGTCTTGAATTTACCCGCCAGGCGGATCGTGGTTTCCTGCGACTGGTTTTTCACCGAACCGGCAGGGAAATCGAGATTGGAATTATCCACGGCCAGCAGGACTTGTTGCATATCCAGGGAAAATGATTCCAGTTTTGCCCGGTCCACATTTACCAGGATCTGTCTTTCTTCACCACCCATGATACCGACATTGGCGATACCGTCCAGCTTGGAAAGTTTGGGAACAATACGTTGTTCCACGATATCATATAATTCCCGGCTATCGGTTTTTGCATTCACCGACATTTTCATGATCGGCATTTCATCCACAGAAAATTTGGTGATCACAGGGTCTTTGGCCTGCTCCGGTAATTCAGAAGCGATGCCATTGATCTTGCGTTGCGCATCCTGCATTGCCAGGTCTATATTCACGGTGGATTTGAACTCAACGATGACATTCGATTTCCCTTCAAAAGATTGGGAGCGGATGGCATCGAGTTTTTCCAGCGAGGAAATGGCATCTTCCACTTCCTTGGTTACCGCGTTCTCCACTTCGGAGGGCGAGGCGCCCGGGTAGGAAGTGCTGATGGTGATCATCTGCTTCGACATCTTTGGCAGCAGCTCGTAGCCGATGCTGAAATAGCTCAGGATTCCCAGCAGGCTCAGCACGGTAAAGATCACAACGATCAGCGTGGGTCTTTTTATTGATAAGGCTGTTATTGACATGTTGATTTTTTTACTGGTTGATAGTAATGGGTGAACCGTTTT
This sequence comes from Chitinophagaceae bacterium, assembly GCA_036277695.1. GTDB lineage: Bacteria > Bacteroidota > Bacteroidia > Chitinophagales > Chitinophagaceae > CADEDV01. The sequence goes on along the minus strand of DASUMO010000334.1, from coordinate 4,562 downwards.
CCAGGTTAATCTGTCCCGAGATCACCACCTGTTCACCAGCTTGTAATCCTTCGAGAACCTGTACTTTATTGTTAATCACAACACCGGTTTTAATAGCACGCGATTCCACGCGGCCTGATTTTGCAATGAATACCCTGGCCTGCTTCATTGTGCCTACAACAGCACTGGCAGGAATGGCTAACCCGGTTTCTCCTTTTTCCAGGGTAAAGGCTACATCTGCGATGATGCCCGCTTTTATTTTTTCATCGCCATTGTTGGCAAAGCTGATCTCGGCCAGGAATTTACCCGTAGCATCTGCTTTATCGCTGATCATGCTCACTTTTCCGGTCCTGGATTCCGTGAGTACAGGGCTGCTGATCGTTACTGGTTGTTCCAGGTTTGTTTTCATTGCTTCCTGTTCCGAGAGGTAAACATTGATCTTCAGCGAAGAGATATTGATCAGGTCGCTGAGGATAGTACCGAATGAAACAAAAGAACCCAATTCAACAGCAACATTTTCAATTTTACCGCTGAAAGGTGCACGGATCTGCATATGCGATAATTGCTGTAATACCGATCTTTTTTCTGCCAGTAATGATTGTTGCTGTAGTTTGGCCGATTCATATTGCATCGGGGTAGCGCCACCCATTTCAATCAGCCTGGCATAACGCTGCATATCGAGCTGAGCTTTGGCCAGGGAAGTTTCAATACTGTTTAATTGTGCATTATATACAGAACCATCAAGGGTAGCGATTACCTGTCCGGCACTGACCATATCCCCGTTTTTGATATAAAGACCTACAAGTTTGCCCTGCACTTCCGAAGCGATCTTCACCTCTTTGGAAGGCGCCGTCATGCCATTGATGGTAAAGGAAGTATTGAAGGAGTCGTTGGCGACTTCCACCACTTTTACGGGGATTACCGCTATTGCTTTTACCGGCCTGGCCGCTTTATCAATTTTGGCTTTATTGTTGGCCAGCACAACCCCAATCCCGGCTACAATGAACAGGAGGGTGATAATCGTAATAATTTTTTTTGTCATCTTATGTTGATTTAAGGTTTACTAATTCGTGTCAGGAAAGACAGAGTGTGAATTCTTCTCTCAGGATTTTTGAAGTGAACAGCTCAGCCTTCATGACCCGCGGCTTGATAGCTGCCAGGGCCAGTTCGATATAATCAATCGGTTTGCCGGCTGCTGTTACGGTTAAGATTAATTTTTTCATGTCAGAGTGTGTTTATAAAATCAGTTAATAAGGTTCCGTTTGCTTTGTGCAGGTTCACCAGGCTGGCTTTAACGCTGATCAGCGCCTGGGTATGAAGGTTCCTGGATTGAGTCAGTTCTTTCTCTGCATCCAGCAACTCTATGAGCGAGCTAACACCTTCCGAGTACAATGCTGTTCTTGATTTGAACACGTTTTCAGCTAATACCAGGTTTTCGCTGGTGATGCGGTATTGTTCGCGATCATTGTTGAGTGACTCCCAGGCCTGCACTTGCTCGGTTTTAGCCAGTTGTTGCTGGTTTTCCGAGTTGAACCGCAATTGCTGTAATTGGGATTGGGCGATCTTAACCCTGTTCTTTCGGCGATGACCGTCGAAGATGGGAAGGCTGGCGGTAATACCGATGGAAGAACTTTTGAACCAGTAATCCTGATTGAAGGCATTGCCCAGCTGGTTGAATTGTGACTGGTAATTAAATTTGAAATAGGAATTCAGTGCGGGCAGGCGCTCTGCACGAATTGAATTGATTTCAATCTCTTTTGATTGCATGAGCTGGCGATAGAGTTTTAAGTCCTCGCGCTGTGTGAACTGGGTGCCGGGATAGTCGGGCATATTGCTTACATCCGTAATGATTTCATCGATAATTACAGGCTCCGAGGGATCCAGGCCCAACAAATATTTGAAATAGGTAAGCTGGTCGGCATAATCAGTTTTAAGTTGCTTCAGTTGCGCTTCCTTATTAGCAGTATTGATCAGCAGGGATTCATAGTCGATTCTTTTGAGCACACCTTCTTCCACCTGTGCCCTTGCTACCTGGGTAATCGCTTTTAGGTTTATATAATCCTTGCCGGTAGTTTCGATCATCTCAGCATTGGCCTGCAAACCGAAGAAAGCATTTACAACCGCAAATACCAGTTCTTCTTTTGTCATGGTGTGACGCGTACGGGCGATCGTTTTTTCCAGTTCGGCCTGCTGCACTTTGTAGCGCGTATCCTTGCGGAAAAGGCTCTGGTTGACTTCAATACCACTGCCCATATTATAACTGGTACCAAATTGCACAGGCACTGTTTCCTTATTGGGTTGACCCACCGCACTACCCGGCAATAACATAGTTGGAATGGCAGGGTTGTATTCCATCTTATTGGAAAAATTTATTTGGGGCCGTTGGGAGGCTTTGACCAACTCGGCCTGGTAGCCGGCTGAAACGATATTCATGCTATCGGCCTTTAGCGAATTGTTGCTGGTGAGCGCCATATCGATTGCTCTTCTGAGATCTATCGGTGAAGTTTGCGCACCGGCTTTGAAACCGATCAGCAGGAAAAAAATGATTCCCGGCATTCCACTCAGCATTTTCAATTTTTTTGTCATGGTTAGGTTTTAATAGTTATAATTTCTGATTGACGGGTCAAAATTGCCATGCAAAAAAGGCCGGACTGTTCCGGTTAGCGAATGCGAACTTGTTAAGTTCTGTACTTGTGGTTCGGAATTCTAAAATGCTGCGATCGAACGAAGCAAATCCCTGGAAACCAGTAATACTACCAGGGCGTACCGGTAGCAATGGTGAACCGAACGGATTTATAAATCCGAACGTAAAAGGAGAGGGAGGCAGTTCAGGACTGTGTTAACGGGGCTTTTTGTTTGTCGCGGAATTCGGTTGGTGTTTGCCCGGTGAATTTCTTAAAGACAGTATTGAATGTGGTCTTTGAGTTAAAGCCAGCTTCAAAACCTATGGCCAGGACTGTATAGTTTGCATTTTTATGATCCAATAACAAACGTTTGGCTTCATTGACACGGTAATTATTAACCAGTTCATAGAAGGTTTTTTTCAAACCCTCATTGATCGCTTGTGAGACCTGGTAAGGGGGTATGTTTAACTTGTTGGCCAGGTGTTGCAGGGTAAGTTCCGGTTCCAGGTATAAATTGTCTGCATTCATCAGGCGGGTGATTGCAACAGCAATCTCGTTCAGTTTATTGTCGTTAAGCCGGTTTCCTGTGGAAGCTGGTTTTCCACCATCGTATTGCTTCCTTTCTGTTTCTTCCGCTTCCAGCATGTCCTGCTCCAGTTTTTGCTGGTTCATGCCGGGTTGAATTTGCCAGATGGTCGGTTGTGTCATTCCCTTATAAGTGACAATGTATATATATGGTGTAAAAGTGGCGGCATTGATCAATATTAGCAGGTTGAAATATTGGGGATGCCATAAAAGAATTGAATAAAGCAGGACCGTAGTGCAAACGAGTATCAGATAGCCGGTGATCAGCCAGCGTACCCAGGCCAGGTTTATCCTGCTGGTTTCCGAATAGAGTAATTGAATGGAATGCTGGTACGCGTTTAATTCTTTCCTGGAAAGATAATAGTATAGCAACATCTGTATAAACCGGATGCTGATTGGAATGATAGTAAGGGGATTTTGCAGCAGTTCCTCCGGTAAATAAGGGGTGGAAGGATATTTCCTGCCAACGGTAACGACCAGTTGCCAAATTATGATAATATAGAAAAAAGCCAGTATCAAATGGGGCCATGCCTTCCTGAAACCAATCCTTTCTTTGAAACTCCTGATATAGAGGTAGAGTGCGGGACCAATCAACAAGGTAAAGGGGGCCAGGAAAATAAACGCCTGCCAGGAAAGAAAACGCTGTAAGATGGGCAGGAACATCGGGAAGGAAATACAAATAATATATAACGCAAGAAAGCGGTTCACAGCACGGTCGCTCTTCTGGTGGAAATTTAATAGACAGGAGAGCAGGACGGCCTGCAGGATGCCAAAGCCGGAAATAAATAACAGTATATTCTCCGATATGTCGGGCAAAAACATATACTCCTTATGAACCGGTTGTACTTTAAATTACAACTTTTCAGGCTAGTGCAAAACGGGTTTGGAGCTGCCGGTTCCTGAATTCGGTGGGAGTAAGCCCCGTAAATTTCTTAAATACCGTATTAAATGTGGTTTTTGAGTTAAACCCTGCTTCAAAACCGATGGATAAAATAGTGTAGTTCCTCATCCTGCCATTTTTGATGGGCATAGCTTTCTTACTTTTTTATTTCCAGTTTCATTCTCCCTATTAATGGTTAACATTTACAGTTTATTTATTGGGATGGGTGGTTTCGCAGTATGGTTCTTCTAAGGTTATGGAAAAACAAAGGAAGGCCAGGGCGAAATTTTTTTACAACTCAGACGGTCTTTTATTCAATTCAGGCAGAGTTTGTTTTTAAAGCGGGGTGCCGGGGAATAGTTTTGGCGCCAAATCATTAACACCTTATCAGCATGAAAAAGTTCCTCCTCATGATCCTGCTGGCCGCCACCCTTCCTGTTGCTGCTGAAGCGCAACTGGGCGGACTGCTTAATAAAGTAAAGAACAAGACTAAA
>DASUMO010000333.1:0-12240 GCA_036277695.1 Chitinophagaceae bacterium | reverse complement strand
ATATCAAGCTGGGTTCCTGCTTCCACCTGTTGTTCAACGATGGCAAGCGTCTGTCCTTTGGCAACGGTTTGGCCCGGCGTTACACGGAGGTTTACGATTTTTCCCGTTTGCGGGGCCTGGATAACGGCCAGTCCCTGGGGTGAGGCGGTAACCGTACCTAAAAGTTCTGATGATTGGTAAAAGCTACCGGCTCCCGTCTTTTCCGTAAGTATATCAAAGAGAAACTGGGATTCTTTTTCAACGATAAATGCACTGGATAAACCGCTTCCCTTTGTTGTGCTCCCTCCATGATCTTCCCCTTCATGCGCCATAGTCGGGTTCATCGGGGCTGTCGGAATCAATAACGCGATAATCATTGCCGTTGCCGCTACTTTCCGGGACCTGTTCCGCATCAGCAAGTACATGATCAATAAACCCCCGATCAGGCCAATAAAAGCCCAGAGCCAGGGACTGTTATACCAATGATGATGTTCTGCTTCGGCAAGCGTTTCCAGTTTTTTGCCTATTTCAATATTCGAAACCTGCAATAAATCGGGTCCCAGTTTACTATCTATTGTAACCTGCAGATCATACATTTCATTTGCCGGGAATGCAGCTTTTACCTGGTATGTACCAGCATCCAATTTCACCAGGGTTGGTTTCAGGCCGGGGTGATTGAGGATTTTTATAGTGATACTGGCGGAGTCAATGGCCCGGTTGGTCCGGGCATCGGAAAGAAAGAGTTGCATTACGCTTTCTTTCAACGCTTCCAGTTCCCCGTATTTAATCAATACTTCATACTTGTCGGAAAGCGCTTCACTGCTGAAGTACTTCGTCGAACCTGCTGCAGTTTTCTTTGCAGTGCCATGATCCTCTCCCCCGTGAGCAAAAACGGCAAAGGACAGGCAAGTAAGAAGAATTGTTATCAATAACTGTTTCATATTATAATGTTCCGTTTAAGTAATTGAGTTGAATTACTGTTTCATTATAGTTCCTGAACGCATCAATATGATCAAAGAAAATATCAAACGCTGTTTGCAGGTTCCTGAGCGATTCGATATAATTAAGTTCACCCCCCTGGAAAAGCCGTTGCGAGGTTTCAACAATAGCCCGGGCCTGTGGCAGTGCTGTATTATTGAAATAACCAAGTGTTTGCAGCTCTCTTTGGTAATTAGAGAGGGCCTGCCTGTATTGGGCATTGATTTTTTGCTGGCTTAATTCCTGTTCTGCCCTTGCAATTTCGATCCCGGTTTTCGCAGCGGCGATCCGGCTTCGGTTCTGTCTTCTCCAAATGGGAATTGTTAAACCAAACTGGTATCCTATAGGTCTTTGCGATCCACTGGTCGTTGGAAATAACACACCTGCCTGCAATTCCGGTAACGATGCTGTTTTGGCTACTCCCAGTTCTTTTTGATTGATCGAAATTTGTTGCTGTAAAATTTGTTGTTGAATATTTGACACAGCCGAATCGCTGCCAGGAACAAAGGCATAAGTATTTATTCTTTCAACCATAAAAGAATCTGTTAAGCCTGTATAAAAGCGGAATAGTTGTTTTTCCGCAAGCAAATCCTGTTGAATGCGAACTGTTTCATTATTTACCTTATCTGCCTGTGTTGCGGCCTGCAACTCTTCCAGCTTATTGATCTGCCCGGCATCAAAGAATCTTTTAGCGGCTATTTTAATAGACTTGTAAATGCTATCCTGGTAGTCGAGTATTCTTTGTCGCTCTGCCAGGTATTGAAGCTGCAAATAATTCATCTTCACTTCTCTTTTTAAATCATATTGTGAACCCTGCAGCTGCAGCTGAGCCAGCCGGAGACGTTCATTTTGTAATTCCCGGCGGCTGCGATAGACCGAGGGGAAACTGATGGTTTGCTGGACACCCACCTGGGCTCCTTCATCATATGGAGAAACCTGGAATTGCAACTGAGGGTTTTCCAGTCCGGAACTTCCTTTGAGTAATTGCTGTTGTTGCTGAACGGAAAGATTGGCGGCTTTTAGATTACGCTGGTTAGTCAATGCTAAACCGACTGCTTCTTCACCGGTTAAAAGCTGTTGAGCATTTGCTGCCTGGTAAACTATGATTAAGAGATATGAAACAAAATACCGTAACATAAAAATGGATTCATTTAAGACAAAGGGGTCCTGTTCCCTGGATAAGGGATAGCACTAGCTAACAGCAATCTAAATCTGGAACGACTGTATTACAATCCGAAGGTCTTGTATGGTCGCGGGGGGCCGCCATCGGATGAAATCGGGGAAAAAGGTCTTTTCCTTCCCGTGGTTAGCCAGGAGCAAGTAAGCAAACTCAGCATAATAAGACGTTATAACCGTAGCCGGGAATTCTATATTGCGGGCAATTGATTTTTCAATTTTAGCCAGTGTTATGATATAGGATGAACAGCAATTATCGTCATCATTGTTTGACTGATTATTTTCCGGGTCATGGCTATGCTGTCCATGCTTATGGTGTGCATGCGGCTTGTCTTCGTGTTGGTGAGTTGTTGTTGACCGGGATTTATTGGAATGATGACTGTTATGAAATAAATCACTGGTAGAGCAGGCAAAACTTACTACCGTGTTCAGCGAGAACACGGTCAGCAGAAAGAATGCTTTGAAGAATATGGAGTATTGCCTTTTCACAAGGCAAATTTATAGCTCTCAACATGTAAAACTTTTATAGAATTTGGGGAAAGAGTTACATAATTTTCACAATTAACTCAATTTCAGCCTTATATGTCAGTGGTTTGTCGAAACCAACTGAAAGAGTTAAGTGAAAATCGCCGAATGAAGGAGGTTTTGATGTTGAGGTGCAATACCGGCATAAAGCCCGTAGCTAACAGCCTGCAGCTTTCTTCTCACCAATTATTCGCCTGGTCCGTATTCAATCTTTCCGAGACATCGATGGGCCGGTGATATTTCCAGTCGGGGTCATATTTTACAAACCAGGAAATCCACATGCTCCGGCTAAGTCGCATCAACCAGGGTTGAAGCAGGACCAATAATACTGAATTGAAGCCAAGCCAATAGAAAAACCGGTTGTCTTCCGTTGATAAACCGATAATTACCCACCAGGCTACCAGGCTGACCACGCTCAAGGCCACAGTCAAGGCATAGCTCACATAACTGGTACCATAATAAAAACCCACTTCAATTTCTGTGGGTTGTCCGCAAACGGGGCAGGTTTTGTGCATCAGCATATTTTTTTTGAGGCTGGCGCTAACAGGGTATTGGAATAATTTGCCTTCCCGGCAGCGGGGACAACGACAGCTTAGGGTTGAAGCCAAATAACCCCTGTGCACTTTAATCTCTGACATGTTAATAGCTGGATCGCTTTTATCGCTTCCGGCCTGCAAAGTTAACCCGGATGAGTTAAGATCCGGGTTCTTTATTGAAATAGTTGTTTTTTCCGCAGTATGCATTCCAAAATCGTTTAAAAAAATTTATACTTTTCCTCTTGTAAATGTTGGTTTCCAGGTATTGTATACAAGGAGCGGAGCTCGTTACATGGTTCCTTTCAGGATCTTATGCCAGTAAAGCCAGGGTAAAATCCTTCTTTTCAACTGGTACATGGACCAGCGTTCCTGGCTCTGGTCAAATGGAAATGTCTCCGTGGGAGTATTATTATAGTCGAACTCGGCCAGCATGAGTTTGCCATAGCCGGTTATGATCGGACAACTTGAATACCCATTGTATTTGGAAACAAGTTTCTCGCCCTTGATAAGAGCCAGCAAATTCTTCACCAATACGGGTGCCTGTTTACGGATTGCTGCCCCAGTCCGGGAAGTTGGCAGGGAAGCGGCATCGCCCAGTGAAAAAACATTCGGGTACTTATTGTGTTGAAGTGAGTATTTATCAACGTCTACCCATCCCGCACTATTCGCCAGCGGGCTATTGGCAACGAAATCCGGCGCGCTTTGAGGAGGTGTAACATGGATCATTTCAAAATCAACCTTGTATTCTTTGCCTTTGTTTTGTTCTCCGAAACCAACAAAGGTTGCTTTTTTATTCGGCCCGTCTATTTCAACAAGCTTTGTATAGAAATTCATTTCTACTTTGTCCCTGGTTGCAACTTTCTTCAACGTCTTTTCATATTTATCAACTCCAAATAGGCGGGTGCCACCGCTCCAGTATTGAATGGAGGCTTTATCAAATTTGCCATGCTTTTTAAAATAGTCTGCTGCCAGCCACATTATCTTATGGGGCGCTCCTCCACATTTTACCGGAGTCGGTGGATTGGTGAAAAGCGCATTGCCACCTTTGAAATTGCGTATACATTCCCAGGTATAAGGCGCTTGATCAAAACTGTAATTGGAACAAACGCCGTTTTTCCCCAGGGTTTCTTTTAAACCTTTGATAGCATCCCAATTTAGTTGGATGCCCGGTGCTACCACCAGGTACTGGTAATTAATGGACTGGCCATTGTCCAGGGTCAGGCTATTGCTATCCGGTTGAAAGGAGATCACTTTTTGTTTGATCCAGGCTGCATTTTTGGGGATGACTTCTTCTTCGCTGCGAACGGTTTTATGAATATTAAATACCCCGGCACCTACCAGGGTCCAGGCTGGCTGGTAATAATGCTTAGACGATGGTTCGATGATGGCGATATCAAGATCTTTGTTTTTAAGCAGCAGTTGGGCTGCAACTGAAATGCCGGCATTCCCGCCACCGACAATGACTATTTGATATTGTTTTGACATGTTAAATGGTTTGTGCTGCCAAGGTATTCCGCAATGGTTGAACAGCAGGTGACAAAAATCACGGCAGGGGCTGCCTGGTAAAAAATCATAAAAAAACCCCTCTATTCCTGATACAGATCATCCGGCAGCTTGATCAGACGCAGGTTTCCCTGGTAGAAAAGTTCGGTGAGTAAGGTCACAAAGCAGCATTCCAAAAGCCTTTACTTTTGAAACAAAATCGCATATATGAATACGGTACAAATGACGACACAGGATTTCAAGGATAAAGTATTTAATTACGATGTGGAACAGGATTGGAAATACCAGGGGGAATTACCCGCGATCATTGACTTTTATGCCGACTGGTGCGGGCCCTGTAAAATGGTAGCGCCCATACTCGAAGAGTTGGCAGCAGAATATAAAGACCGGCTGGTTATTTATAAAGTGAATACCGACCAGGAACAGGAATTATCAGCCGTATTCGGGATCCGGAGTATTCCTACTTTTTTGTTCATAGGTTCTGATGGGGAACCCCTGTTGGAGCCGGGAGCATTTCCCAAACATGTATTCAGGAAACTAATAGAAGAAAAATTATTGGCACCTGTTGAAAACAAATAAAACCCGTTTGTTTGTAATGGAAAATACCGGCAACTGCCGGTATTTTTTTTGTATAATCCGCGAAATCTGCGTGAACCAAAAACGTCGAAGAGCTAGTTTTTCGCAGATGACACAGACCTCGCAGGGGCATAACTATTTGTATTGTAAATGTTGGGCGGGGATTGCGCAGAAATGAATCCGCGGGATCTGCGGGTATGAACTTCAAAACCTTTAAAAGAATCATAATAAATCCGCGAAATCTGCGTGACCCAAAAACGTCGACGAGCTAGTCTATGGTTCTTTTTATTGCTGAGCAGGGGTTGCTTACTTCAGCATTTCTTCAAACTCTTTGGTATCATAATTAATGGCGCCGGTCTGCTGGTGGATCAATTCACCCTTTTCATTGAAGATAAACGTAGATGGAATGGATTGCACATTGAATAATGCCGGCAGATTCCCGGCAGGATAATAAACAGGTAAACCCATTTTGGTTTTGTTGGCAAATGCTTTGGCTGTTTCAAAATCATCATCCAGTGAAAGCATGATGAAAGCTGTTTTGGCAGGATCTGTTTTCGCCGCCAGTTGCCGGATAGAAGGGATCTCGACCCTGCAGGGTCCGCACCAGGTGGCCCAAAGATTGACAAATAATTTTTTCCCCTTTAGATCAGCCAGGTTTTGGAATTGGTTGGCAGCATTCACAACCTGGAAAGAAGGTAAATCAGAAACGGCGGGGGCAGGAACAGCCGGCACAGGCTGGTTGCTGCTTTCAATTTTTGTTTCCACAGCGGTTTCTTTATTCTCCTTTTCATTGTCACAACCGATCAAAACTGTAATCGTAAAAATGGAGACTAGCAAATGTTTCATCGTTTTAATTTTAGTAAGGCCTGGTCTGTCTTTCTTTAGTTGATTAATATGGCAAGATAGGCGATTCCAGATTGATTATTTGTCAACGGAGTGATAAATCAGCGGGCCTGGATTTATTCAATATCATCTTCATATTCGAGTTTATAATCCCCAATATGTCTTTCAGCCTCTTTCAGTTTCTTTTTTTGCCTGGAAAATTTGTACAAACCTATAAGCAGGATCGCGATGCCCAATACCCAGAAAATGATCGCCAGCAGCCAGCCATAACGCAAGTCGAGCAGGCTGTTGAACGTAATACCGGCGATGGCGAAATAAAGAGAAGTGCGGACAAACGATAATAAAGTCCTGTCAATCGCCATATCCGTACGCTCCATAGCCAGGCGTTCGCGAAGTATCAGGTCTTTGTTTATAGCCTTTTCCGATTCTTTCATTCACTGCGTTTGACGATTTGAGAAAACCAGGTGCCAAATGCCCCTAAGTTCGCCTTCTTTATAATCATATGCAAGGTCGCCGGGATATTTTTCCTGCAAGGTTTGCCAGGTGTCGGGCTTGATCTGTGTTATCTTATCACCATGACAGTTCAGGCACATGGCCTGAACCAGGATAGGCTTGAAGTAATGAATTTTCCCTTCTGCATCTTTTTCGGTGATAGGTGTTAGTTCCTTCTTATCCCGCATTAATTCCCGGAAATACCGAATCATTTTTCGTTCAGTGCTGTCGGCGCGGTTAGCGGGGTTACGAAATTTCTCCGTAGCCCGGCGAATGCTGGTGCCTTCACCGGCATAGACATTCATGAGTCCTGAAGCTCCGGTGTTGCAAACAGTAACTGCTCCCGCAAAACCGTTTTCTCCAATGGCTTTAAGAAGGGTATTCCTAAGCGTATCGAAACTTCGGTTAACCAGGGAATCCCCTTTATTTTTCCAAGCTACCATGCCCTCGGCAGGATCTACTTTCGTCTTGCACGAAAAGAGGATCGCGATTGACAGTCCAACTGTGTAAAAACGGCTAAGCATGATACAGAATTAAGCTCATGATAAAGTTATTTGCATACAATCAGCCGAAGGATAAAATTTCTTCAGCGTACAACACATCCTGGTATGCGCCACGAGGGCTGCAAAACCTGTAATGCCGGCAATGATGAGAATGGCCGTTGACATCCCGGCCAGGTCGGCCATGACGCCTGCCAGCAGGGCACCAATAACATAACCACTGTCGCGCCAGAAACGAAAAATACTTAATCCTTCTGCCCGCTGTGCGGGGTGCGTGCTTTCGGCGACCACCGTCAGAAAATTGGGGTATACCATCGCCGTTCCCAGCCCTAATAATACAGAGGCAGCTATTAAAAGCCAAAGCTGAAATGATAAAGCCAGTATGACGATTGCAATTGCCTGCAAGAGCATGCCTATCGTAATGATTTGTTTTTTGCAGTAAACATCACCCATCTTACCAGTGAATAATTGCAATACACCCCAGACCACAGGATAAACGCCTGCAATAATGCCAATTTCATAAATCGTGAAATTTCGTTGCAGTAAAAGCATAGGCAATAATCCCCAGACTACTGCATCGTTCATGTTATTTACTAATCCGTTGAATGTTACACTACCCAGGTTCTTATGCCGCCAGGAGGTATCCTTCCACACACTTTGCAACAGGGCAATCCTGCTTGTGACACTTTCAGCGTGCACAAAATGTGTGGTATCACGCACGAGAAACCCAGTAACCAGGATTCCTGCCGCAGCAAAGAAAAGACCCGGCACGAAAGGGAAATAAGCATATCCATATTCAGCAGCGATCGAGCTTGCGAGGTAAGAAGCCAGGCCTACGGAAAGATATCCCGCAAACTCATTGATGCCCATCGCCAGGCCCCGGTTCTTTTGTCCAACGATATCTATTTTCATGATAACGGTGGTGGACCAGGCCAATCCCTGGTTTATTCCCAGCAATATGTTTGCGAATATGATCCAGGTCCATGATTCAGCATACATCAGCAGAACGGGTACAGGTAATGCCACCCACCAACCCATCATCAATATTTGCTTGCGGTTAAAACGTTTACTGAGTTTTGCAACGCTGTAATTGCTGATAGCCTTGGTAATACCAAATGCCATGATAAAACTCAGGATAGCGGTATTGGCATCGAGACCAAATACATTTTTACCCAGGCCGGGAATTACCGCTCTCTCCAACCCGATCATAGCACCTACAAAAGCATTGACCAGGACCAATAGAGAAAACTGCTGCCAGTTTTCGGTTAACCCGGGTTTTATCAATTCGCTTTTATCCGGCATCTGTTTTCTGATTAATTCATACCTGTTAGAGGCCCGTGTTTATTGCGGGGTTCTAAACTAGAAAATCAAATCCTGGCTGCAGGTGATGTTGATCACATAACAAAGTTCCCATAAAAAAGACCAGGGATTCACCTGGTCATAAATTATTTGGGTGTAAAAATGGGTTAATGGGGCAGGCGCGACCTGAATTTACCATACACCCAGGTCCCGGCAATTGCACTTAGCAAGGTAACGGCAATCACTGTGGCACCGGTTCCAATCTGGGCAAACAGTGGCCCGGGGCAGGCACCCGTTACAGCCCAGCCCAGTCCAAATATCAGCCCACCGTAGATCTGGCCTTTGTTGAATTTTTTCGGGTCGAGTTTAATGGTTTCGCCTTCAAATGATTTTGCTTTATAACGTTTGATCAGGAATACACTGATCATTCCCACGATCACGGCTGATCCAATTACTCCATACATGTGGAAGCTCTGCAGACGAAACATTTCCTGTATGCGGAACCAGGATACGATCTCGGCTTTTACAAACACGATTCCAAAAAGAATGCCCAGCAGACCATATTTGATATTGGAGGCAACTGGTTTATCCAATTCGCTTCGATTGACGCACATGGCATTGGCCGAGCGCACTTCATAGTCCGTATTTTCCTGGATCGCGACAAAAGGTCTTTCGCTGTATGCTATATCGTTTGTTGACATATCTGGTTTGAATTAAATTATAATTTCAAAATGATTGGAAGTATTAAATTGGCCATGATAAATCCACCGGCCATAAAACAACAGGTTGCGACCAGGGAAGGCCATTGCAGGTTGCTCAATCCCATGATTGCATGTCCCGAAGTACATCCGCCGGCATACCTGGTTCCAAAGCCAACCAGGAATCCTCCCACCACCATCAGCAGTATTCCCCGGACAGTCAACAATTCCGGCCAGGAAAACAAATCCTGAGGTACGATATGGTCATAGTTTGTGACTCCATAGGTAGCCAACTCCTCCACCAGTTTTGCATTCACTTGTACCGGCTCAGGGTTAGCCAGAAAAACTGCAGCCAGTATCCCTCCAATTAGTATTCCCATGACGAAGAAAAGGTTCCAGATCTCTTTTTTCCAATCGTATTGGAAGAAAGGGATCTTAGCGGGCAAGCAGGCGGCACATACATGCCTTAACGAAGAGGAAATACCAAATGATTTATTGCCCATTAATAATAAGGCCGGTACGGTTAACCCGATCAGGGGTCCGGCTACATACCAGGGCCAGGGTTGCTTCAGGAATTCAAGCATAGTTCAATTTTTAGTAGGTGCAAATGTGAAGGAAACAAAAATCCGCCAGCGTGATTTTTGTCACAAGGCAAAATTGAGAAATTTTATTTTTCGCGCTTCGCCAGGATGGGTTGATAGGGCCCAAACTTATGCTGGGCCTCGCTGAACTCATCGGCATAGGGCCCGAAAGGATGATCAAAGGGCTTTTTAGTGATATCCGGCCAGTCTTTGCTTAGGTCTTTTACCGGTCTTGGCTGGCTATTGACAAAAGCTGCGACATCCCAGGCTTGTTCCGTGCTGAGCCGGGAATTGGCATGGCTGGTCAGATTAAGCGGCATATTATTTTTTACATAACCTGCAAAATTGCTCAGACGGAATAAACCGGCCCCGATATTATAGCTTTGAGGACCCCAAAGTGGTGGATACACAAAGCCTTTTCCATCCAGGTTTACCTGGCCTTCTCCACTGGCTCCATGACAACTTTGGCATTCTGTAATATAAACCTGCTGACCTTTTACAGGATCAGCCGCCCTATCCAGGAAAGGAAGTTTTTCAATGCCACTGCCGACTGGTTTTTCTCCTTTTTGCACATCCTTTCCTACCCATTTGATATAAGTCTCGATGGCTTTGTATTCCCTGGAATTGCTATCGGGGGCACTCCCATTCAGGCTTCTTTCAAAACAATCACTTACCCTTTTATAAATCGTTTCTATGCCACCACTGCGGTCCCGAAAGCGGGGATAGGTTGAGTTCACCAGGCTATAATTATTTCCCCAATTTTTTTTGCCTGCATTTAAATGGCAGTTCTGGCAATTCATACCATTACTGATCTGTGCCACGGAACCCCGGGGACCCAAATATTTTGCCGTATGCGCAATGAGTTCCTCGCCATACACCAGCAGTTTTCGCTTTTCTCCTTCCGTCGTATCATAATAGAGGCTGGGCGGAACCCAGGCATCCAATTCTTCCCCTGCAGTTATCTGCGGCGGGGAAGCCTGGTTTGTGGTTTGTAAAAATTCAACCAGGATCACTACCACGGTTAACAGCGAAATGATGACAAGGCCTAAATCGGATTTAAGTTTTTGCCAGATACCAGGAATATTGACCTTACCTGAATTCATATGTTGTTCCCTGTAATTGTGTGAGCAATGTATGTGGTTGGTCGGTAGCTGTAGCTCTTTTTTCCAGTTTGGGCGAAACGGGGGAGGCCACAGCCAGGTAGTCTTCAATCACTTTATGCATTAAAACGCCCAGTCTTTTTGGATTCTTTACTTTTTCCATCCGGCAAAGGGTATCATCCGGATCGCCCTCTCTTTCACAAGCTACAATACTGTATTCTTTTTCCAGGTTGAGCGGTTCGCCTTTAATCTTTACCCAATTCACTCTTTTACCAAACTCGTTTCCAATAGTAAAATTCGCCTCCATTCCCGCAAAGCGAACAAACCAACCGCCAAAGCGCCTGGAGGGATCCTTTGCAAATGCATTTTGTAATTCTTTTTCGAGCCAATCCCAAACCTGGCTTCCGGTAACCAGCCCGGTTTTTGCCTCGCTGTCGACCGGTAACATATTCCACAGGAATTCTTTTGTAATAGCCGCCTTCCCTTTACCCGGGTCTACGGCCAAAGGCTGACAAAAACGGAAACCATTACTAAGGGCAATATCCGGTTTGAATTTCCAGAGTATGGCATCCGTGATCAGGTTATCCATCGGGGTTTCCATTACAAAATAGCGCACGAGCGGGGTAGTGGTTGTGCCGATGATTTTTGATAATTCCGGTTTGAAGGGAGCCGTTGTTTTTTCGATTTGCGATTGCAGCTTTCTATCGGCAGGGTAACGGGCCGGGTCTACATCGAGCAACTGGTAGGAATAATTTTTGATCTTGCCGTTCTCCACTTCTATATCCAGTTTACCCAGGAATGATCCAAATGCCCCGCATTCCACCACCTTGCAATATTTGCCTTCTATAGGCACCCGGACTCTTTCATGGGTATCGGCGCCTAAGATAAAATCCGCGCCTTTCACTACGGGATTATTCGCCAAACCTACCTGCTGGGCCAGGCCCATATGGGTTACGATAAATATGATCCCGCAACCTTCGGTTTCTTTCAGGAGTTTGATATATTTCGCCACGTTGAAATCAGCGTGTTCAAAGCGTATGCCTTCACTATAGGCGGGGGACTGTCGTTTCGGTATGAGATGGTCCGTATAGCCGATAAAACCCACTTTGGTACCGGCGATATATTTTACCCAATAAGGTGGGTAAATGAGTTCGCCATTATCCGCATCGGTTGTTTTATGCCACATATTGGCGCAGATCTTGGCGGCATTGGCATGCCCCATGTCGTAGAGCATTTTCTTTTTTTTGTATACAACTTCCCAGTTGCCGGGTAATATCAGGTCGTAATTGAAATCGTTTAATAAAGGAATCAGGGCTTCCCCCTCCGTCAGGGATGCCACCGCACTACCATGAAAATAGTCGCCCCCGTCAATTAATAGCGTATTGGCCGGGGATTGGTGGCGGAAATGGTTGATCATGGTTTTCAGCACAGCCAGGCCACCTCGTTTCCGGTAT
>DASUMO010000332.1:0-5769 GCA_036277695.1 Chitinophagaceae bacterium | reverse complement strand
ATTTTCCCAGAAAAACTCGTCGTGGGTATTCAACTGGGCGTGGAGATCTGAAGTATATAAAATTGTGAACCTGTTGGATGCAGCATTTATCTTTTCCTTGCCCTCCCTCGTTTTATTGGTAGAATCCGGCAAAGCAGCAGCAACTCCAGCCAGGGAGGTTCCCAATCCGGCCAGGGTGGTTTTCTTTAAAAAGTCACGGCGGGAATTCTTGTTTTCATTTGATGGCATCAAAGACATTTGAATCGTTTTAAAGGAAAATAAAAATGACCAATCCTTTCTTTTTGGGTGGTGACAATGGTCACACAATACAAGTTACTCTTTAACTCTTGTTGAGTAAGGTGTTCAACCAGTCCGGCTCAAAAATGATAATTCAGGACCAGGTTATACAGGGACATATCCACTTTGTTAATGACATACTTATCGTTCCCGTATGTATTACCTGCCTTGTCTTTATATACATAGAGTAGCTGCAGTCCTAATCCTTTTAATAACCCTGCAAATGAATAGCGGATATCAATATTCACTTGCGTATAGGAGGGTAGCCCGTATTTATTGAGTGCAAAATTGTTTACATCGGGCAGATCATAATATCCAAGCGCCAGTTGGGTGGTTAAGCGGGCCCTGGGAATTGAATAGCCGAGTTTAGTAACCCAGGCATGCACATCCCCAAGCCCTTCATTTCTTTCCCGGGGTAGAAAGGTAAAGAAAGGATCGCGGCCCCATTCCCGGGGTTGGAGATAACGGCCGGTACTGGTGATCCGGTTATAATTGAGAGAAGCATCCCAGCGATCATTCTTCCAGCCGGTTTTGGCCCCGAAAGTCTGGGAATGGCTTCCTTTTGTAAAATAGGTTTTACCGGGATCCGCATTTCCGCCATCCCGTATCGCATCCTGTCGTATAGCCTGGAAGCCTGCATACACTTTATCTTTTCCTTCCAGTGAATGTGTAAAATCGGCCTGTAACATAAGGCTATTGAAGATGTTGGAGACATATTGATTCCACAACTGCAATTTCCATTTTTTGGTTATGGTATAATTAATACCCAGCAAGGCGATCGCTTTACTGTCCAGGTTATTCCGATAATCGGATTTTGTTCCGTTAGGATTTACTCCCGGGGGATAAACCCCAAAGGATTCTCCAACCGAATACCATTTGACCGTGCTGCGGGGAGAAATGCCATATAAATACCCCGCTTCTATTTTTATATTTTTAAGCTGGTTGATCTCCGTCCACAGGCCTTCTACTTCCGTTGGCCGCATACGGCCGTCCTGCAAATTGATAAACGGGGTATTGATCAGCTGTTTGCCAATTATGATTTTTGAGTTCCTGAAATTGTATTTAAGATACAATTCTTCCAAACGGTTTATATCTGATTTATTCAGGGGATCCTCGATATCAAATAAACCTATTTCATATCGGTTTGGTTGCTGTGTCTTAGTATCGGGTAAGGCCAAATCAGACGAACCGATGTTGAATGTAAAAAAACCGCTGACACCCAACTGCAGGTTTTTAAATGGTGCCGTTTCAAATTTAATTCCGCCACCGGCAGCCTGTGCATAATAATCAGTCAATCCCGGGGCATTATCAGTAGCCATAAAATAATAGCGTAAATGACCACTTAGCCGCCCTCTTTGAAAAGCGGAAAGAATACTGGTGGAATCGGTATTACTTTCGTTTTCCTTCCATAATCCAGGTTTCTCATTGAGTTCCTGGTGTTGGGCAAAGCCGGGAACTGCGAAGGCAAGTAAGATAAACAGTCCTAATACTTTTTTCATTTTTTATTGTGTTCAGAATCCAATTTTGATATAACTCCATCCCTCTTCCTGTTTTCGGACAATTTCGGCCATGGCCATTTTTACATATCCGGCTTCTGCTATCATGGCTTCTTTTGGGACCTTTCTTTCCAGCATGGAATTTTCACAGGCCTGGAAGGAAATCCCCGCTTTTTTAAACTGGGTGATTTGTCCCTGCTGGGTGGTTTTGTTCCGGGTCAGCAAATCAAGGCCCGGCCCATGAACAACGACTTCTATTGCAACACTATCACCCCAGCCGGCTTTCAGATTCCTCAGGTTATTCATCAGTCCCTTCCATACCAACGTGTCATTACTGCTGAGTTGCATAATGATCCGGTGTTGCGGGATCATTGAGGGGTTCTGCTGCGCCCCGGTATTTATTGTGAAAAAGAAAAGGACAAAGGCTGCAAATAATTGCTTGTTCATGGTTGGGTTGTTGTTGTCAGCGTTGTATTGCTTTCGCGCCCTGCCATTGGCTGAAGCCTCCTTCCAGGTCAAACAATTTTTTAAAACCCGCAGCTTTCATCTGCAGTTTAGCCTGGTTGCTGCGTTTCCCGCTCCGGCAATAAAGAAGATAGGTCTTCTTTTTATCAAGAGTGGCAATTCCTGCATTGAACTCTTCAGAATTCTGGACATTTAATTGGAGAGACCCGGGTATATGTCCTTCCTTGAATTCCCCGGGGGTACGGACATCCAGCAATACAGCATTTTTCTTTTTTGCCATCCGTTGAAATCTTTTCTGGGAAACTGTTTTACCTGCCGTGCTATCCTGTGCATATACACCTGGCGAAGCTCCTGAAATCAAAAGTGTAAGCGTAGTTGCCAACAGCAACAATTTCTTTCGTGTCATATATTGTAAAAACAGCTTCATGTATGAATGAATTATTTTTTATTCTTAACAGAAAGTAATAGCGGTTGCTCTTAGTTGTGGAGTTATTGCTCTTATATGAAAGATTGCCTAACGTGATTAATCCAGCCTGACAGCTACAGCAACTATCGTTCTATTGTCTAGGCCACTTTATTTTTCAGGCCGATCCAGGCCCCGCCATTATAAGCTTCCAGGCCGGCACTTTTTAGAATGTCTTTGGCAATATTGCTCCTGGCCCCGCTTCTGCAAACCGTAATAACAGGTTTGTCCATTTTTTTCAAGTCATTGATATGATCCCGGAGGCTATCAAGCGGAAAATTCCTGGAACCTTCAATATGGCCGGCCCTGAATTCGCCGGTTGTGCGAACATCCACGATAACCGCGCCTTTTTGCAACAGGCTGCGATAGTCAACTGTTGTTCCGCCAAATAGTTTTTTTATAAACCCCATCATCTTTATTAATTTAAGAGGGACTGCATATCGGCAAGGCTTCCGCCATTATAGACATCAGCAATCCCGTTTTGTTTTAAAATACTAACTGCCATCCCGCTCCGGTTGCCACTGCGGCAATACAGTATGACCGGCTTTCCCCATGATTTGAATTCATCGATTTTAGCAGGAATTTCTTCCAGGGGAATATTTTTTGCACCCGGTATATGTTCTGATTCATATTCCCAGGGACTGCGGACATCTACCAGCTGGGTTGCCGGGTTCTTTACAATTTCTATTAGTGTGCTCATATAAAATTTTTTTAAAAAGCCGGGGTAAATGACCCCGGCCGGATATTAACCATTAAACCTTGCCAGTAAAGGCATATAACCAACCAACCTATGAATCATAAAAGTGTTGAAGGGCAGACATAGTCGCTCACCTTATACTTACCGCTATCTTTCATCGACTTAAAGCCACCCTTAATATCCACCAGCTTATCATAACCTCTTGCCCTCAGGATAGAGTTAAAGATCATCGATCGATACCCGCCTGCACAGTGTACATAATAGGTTTTCTTCTTATCTACTTTCAGCATACTGTCGTTGACGAAATCCAGGGGTGCATTTTCAGCATCCAGGATATGCTCACTCTGGAATTCGCTGTTTTTCCGGACATCCAGAATATTTACTTTTTCTTTTTTCATGATGTCTGCCAGTTCTTCGGCTGTAATCGATTTGATATGGTCCACTTCTTTGCCGGCTTTTTTCCAGGCTTCGAATCCACCTTTCAAATACCCGATAGTATAATCATATCCTACCCTGGCCAGCCGGGTGATAACTTCTTCTTCACGACCCTCATCTGCAACGATCAGTAATTCCTGTTTTATATCCGGTATCATAGCTCCTACCCAGGGGGCAAAGCTTCCATCGATTCCGATATTGATCGAATTGGGCACAAAACCCTGTGCGAATGTTTGAGGATCCCTGGTATCTAATATCAATGCACCGGTTTCATTGGCTGCAGCTTCAAAAGCTTCGGGACTCAACGCATGCTGACCTCTTTCCAGCACTTTATCTATGCTTTCATAACCTTTGATATTTAGCATAACATTGAGCGGGAAATAAGCGGGTGGTGCAACCAATCCTGTTGTTACTTCCTTGATAAATTCTTCTTTCGTCATATTAGGCCGCAGGGCATAATTTGTTTGTTTTTGATGACCCAGGGTATCAGTCGTTTCCTTACTCATGTTCTTACCACAAGCACTTCCGGCCCCGTGCGCAGGATATACGATAATATCGTCGGGCAGCGGCATGATCTTGTTCCTTAACGAATCAAATAAATGACCTGCCAGTTTATCCTGTGTAAGATCAGCCGATACCTTCTGTGCCAGGTCGGGCCGGCCCACATCACCGATAAACAAGGTATCACCGGAGAATAATCCCACTTCCTTACCGTTTTCATCTTTGAGCAGGTAGCTGGTGCTTTCCATGGTATGCCCCGGTGTATGCAATACTTTCAGGGTTACGTCACCGACTTTAAATTCTTCACCATCCCTGGCAATATGGGCTTCAAATTCAGGACGTGCATTGGGACCGTAAACAATGGGGGCACCGGTCTTCTTGCTCAGGTCCAGGTGGCCGCTTACAAAATCCGCATGAAAGTGCGTTTCAAAAACATATTTTATCTTGGCCTTGTTGCGCTCGGCCTTTTCGATATAAGGCTGCACCTCGCGCAGGGGGTCAATTACTACCGCTTCACCTTTGCTTTCAATATAATAAGCTCCTTGTGCCAGGCAGCCGGTATAAATTTGTTCAACTTTCATGTTTATTAAGTTTAATTGTTTTGCAAATATCGGGTCTGGGTTTGCCGAAAACAGTGACAACAATCACAATCAATGGCCACCGCCGCCCGGGAAGAAAATCTCCTTTATAATGATATAGATACCCATGACCAGCACAAACCAGCCAAAGCCTTTTTTAAGTTTCTCCCCATGAATTTTTTTGTGAAGCAAATCGCCCACAAAAATGCCTGCTGCTGCCAGGGCTGTTACGATCAGCAGCAAAGACCAGTCCATATGATAATGCGAAAGGTCACCCGTAAATCCAATCAGGGATTTGGCGGCGATAATCAGCAGGGAAGTACCCACAGCCTGCTTCATGGGTAGTTTGCTCAATAGCACCAGGGCCGGGATGATCAGGAAACCGCCACCTGCGCCTACCAGGCCGGTTAAAAGCCCTACTACCGAACCTTCCAAAATGATCAGGGGATAGTTAAATTTTTGTTCTCCGTTTTCACCATTTCCATTGCTGTCCTTTTCCCGGATCATGGATACCGAAGCAAAAACCATCAGGATAGCAAATAACACCATCATGAGAATGTTTTTGGTGATTACAAAATTGCCAATACTGAATATTGCATCGGGGATAAGCGGAACAATGTATTTGCGCGTTGCAAACACGGCAAGGATAGAAGGGATCCCGAAAATCAGTGCCGTCTTTATGTTTACCAGTCCCTGTTTGTATTTTGGAAAAGCACCTACCAGGCTGGAAAAACCAACAATAAATAAGGAATAAGCCGTAGCGAGAACCGGTTCGATACCAAAAAGATAAACCAGCACCGGAACAGTCAGAATAGATCCTCCGCCTCCTATCAATCCAAGCGAGATACCTATAGCCAA
>DASUMO010000331.1:0-3644 GCA_036277695.1 Chitinophagaceae bacterium | reverse complement strand
AGTATCCGTACGGGTAAACAAGCTGTTTAAATTATATTTGCAGTCCGTTCAGTAATTATTATTGAATGAAATGACTCCGTAGCTCAGTTGGTAGAGCAGCAGACTCTTAATCTGCGGGCCCAGAGTTCGAGCCTCTGCGGGGTCACAATCCAAGGGATGAACAACTCAGCTACCTCCTGGCAATGGCGGGAATGACTGGCCTGAATTAAAAACGGGCTTTTGTTAAGTGCAGCACACCTGCAAAGAGAAAAATAAGGATATAGACGACGCAGCATCCTCACCTCCTCCGTCTGAAGGTTCGGGTGATCATCGCACCATCAGCAAGATAAACTTCACCACCGGTTATCTTCTTTACCAGCTTAACAGCTTTTATCACGTTCCTGTGATACTCTTCCTTAAGCGGTGTTAAAGTGATATTTTTCCTGGGAATCATTGTTTATTTTATAAAGGTTGCCGGGCAAATTCCCCATTATTACAAACCTTATTAAAAAATAATCTTTGTCCGGGTAAAGATGACCCCCTATTTGCATGGATCTGTTACAGGATTGCAGAAATAAGTTGCACTATTCACAGATTCCCGTTTCGTTTCCTTGTTTCATGACGAAAAGCATGACTTATGTCCTCTTTTTAATTACTGACAACTTTCCAACCTATGAATCATACAACATTAATACACAATTGTGTAATACTTAATCACCCAAACAAACCCATCTTTGATTAAGTAAAACTATACACTGGATCTGCATCATTATTATAGAATTTCTCCTGCAACGCCGGTAGTTGGTAAATAAGTGCTGAAAAAACAAAAAAGATGAAAAAAATATTTGCTTTTATACTGCTGGCTTTTGTTGTCATCTCCTGTACTCAAAACATAGTGACAGGTCGTAAACAATTAAGCCTTGTTTCAGAGACGGAACTGCAATCGCTCGCTATCCAGGAATATCAAACATTCTTAACTGCTAATAAAGTCATGAATGCAGGTGTTAACCGGGATGCAGAAATGGTAAGGCGTGTGGGTTCGAGAATTGCCACGGCCATCAAAACCTATTATGATAATAAAGGGCAAACTTCTGTGCTGGAAGGTTACCAGTGGGAATTTAACCTGGTAGATAAAAATGAAGTCAATGCCTGGTGCATGCCAGGGGGAAAAGTAGTAGTGTACACGGGTTTATTACCGGTTACCCAGAACGAAGCCGCGTTAGCTGTAGTATTGGGTCATGAAATTACCCATGCCGTAGCACAACATGGTAGTGAGCGAATGAGCCAGGCATTGTTACAGCAATTAGGTGGTGCAGCATTGCAGGTGGCCCTGGCTAATAAGCCGGCGGAAACACAAACCCTGTTTTTAGGTGCTTATGGGATTGGAACAACTGTCGGCGGACTATTACCTTTCTCCCGGAAAGAGGAGTCAGAAGCGGATAAATATGGATTATACTTTGCTGCGATGGCCGGCTACAACCCGCAGGAAGCAATTCCATTCTGGCAAAGAATGTCCGAAGCCGGAGGAGCCAAGCCACCTGAGTTCCTGAGCAGTCATCCATCGGATGAAACAAGAATGGCAAAAATTAAAGAAAACATGCCCCAGGCACTGGCATTTTATAAACCGGTTGGAAGATAATATAAAAACATGTAGCTCTCTAGAACGGGCTACCCGGTTTCCCGCAGGTGGAAACTAAGCGGATAACTCTCCACTAAAAACGCACCGATTACAAAATTGAGTAGTCTTGCCGGCTGCTCATAAGTGATAACCTATTTGATTAATTACTTCGATAGACAAAAAAATTATGAAAACAATTAAAATTCTTCTCTCCTCCTTTTTCCTGGTCGCTATTATCTCCGCCGGTTGCTCAACCTGGAATAAATCCCAAAAAGGTGCCGTTATAGGAGCTGCCGGGGGCGCTGCTGCAGGCGCTGTAATTGGTAAAGTAGCAGGAAACACAGCCCTGGGAGCAATCATCGGAGCCACTGTAGGTGGCGTTACAGGTGCCGTGATTGGACGCCAGATGGATAAACAGGCAGAAGAAATGAAAAAAGATATTCCGGATGCGACGGTAGAAAGAGTGGGTGAAGGAATCGTGATTGAATTTAATAATAAGATCCTGTTTGGTTTCAACAAATCGAATTTGTCCGGGGAGGCTGAAAATAACCTCGCTAAATTAATTCCTATACTGCAAAAATACCCTGATACCAACATAGAAGTGCAGGGGCATACAGACAGTAGAGGTACGATCCGTTATAACCAGGCCCTGTCTGAAAGAAGAGCTTCTACTGTGACCGCCTATTTATCCGGCAATGGGACAGCCTTCTCCCGCTTTACCACTATAGGATTTGGCGAGACGCTCCCCAAATACCAGAATAATTCCGAAGAAGGCCAGTTGCAAAACCGCCGGGTCGAATTCCTTATTTCCGCCAATGCCAAGATGAAAGCCGATGCAGCTTCTGAGGCAGGAAAAAGCGGGAGCAAATAATTCAACTATGGGTCATCGTAATACTAATTAGGATATATATAAATCATAACTAAACCAATTATCAGTTCTACTCAAAAAAAAGTAATGAAAAAAAGAATCAGTTTAATTACGGCAATAGTTTTATTTGCCATAATCACACAGGCCCAGCGCAATGTAAGTTTTGGTCTTAGGGGTGGGATCAATTTTCAAAATATTAATGGCAAGGATGAAGAAGGTAATAAATTGGATAATGAAATGGTAACGGGCTTCCACCTGGGTATCATAAGTGAAATTGCGGTAGCACCCCAATTTTATTTCCAGCCGGGACTGCTCTACACTGTAAAAGGCGCGAAAAATAAAGAAGAAGAATTCGGTGAGACCATTAAAACCAAAGTGAAAATTTCTTACCTGGAATTGCCCCTTAATCTTGTGTATAAGCCCAACCTGGGTAATGGCCGCCTTTTATTAGGCTTCGGTCCTTATGTGGGATTTGGCATTGGAGGAAAAGTAACCTATAAAGAAGGCGGATCAAGCCTCAAACAGGAAATAAAATTCAAGAACAAGGTATCGGTAAACGATCCGGAGGATGTAGCCTATTTTAAGCCATTGGATGCAGGGGTGAATATGCTGGCCGGGTATGAATTTAGTAATAAAGTATCCTTCCAGTTAAACACGCAATTAGGCCTTACTAAAATCAACCCCAAGTATGAAGGTTCTGTCAATGACAAAACAGCTGCAAAAAACACAGGGTTTGGTTTTTCCTTAGGTTATCGACTTTAAGCCTGAACAGCTTCCTTGATAAATTCAATAGTTGCCCCAAGCGGCAACTATTTTTTTTACAGGATATCCATATGGTTAAAAAACTTAGTTTTTACGTAGCTTGAGGATGAATGGAAAATTTCAAGATAGTGGTTTTCATCCTGGCCATCCTGATCAGTTTAACAGCGATAGCCAACAAAAGAAAACTTCCCTATCCCATTTTACTAGTAGTTGCCGGGTTGGTCATTGGATTTGTGCCCCAACTTCCCAACCTCGCACTGGACCCCGATATCGTTTTTATTATTATTCTTCCGCCTCTACTATACGATGCTGCTTCCAAAACTTCCTGGCATGAATTCAGAACATCCATAGGGCCTATCTCTTCCCTGGCCATCACCCTGGTTTTCTTTACAACGGGAGCAGTAGCCATTACAGCGC
>DASUMO010000330.1:0-2433 GCA_036277695.1 Chitinophagaceae bacterium | reverse complement strand
GTATGATCGAAACCTTCAGGATGCTGGAAAAAAAGGGAATCATTAAAGTAAATAGCATTGAACTTCCATTGGCTTCTGCCACGGAAGAAGAAATAGTGGAAAAATACCGGCAGGCTATTACAGGTAAAACCAGGGTGATCTTATTGACCCATGTATCGAATATTAACGGGCTGATTGTGCCGGTGGCAAAAATAGCAGGCCTGGCAAAAGAAAAGGGAATCGATACCATCACCGATTCAGCACATGCCCTGGGACAGGTGAAATTCAGCCTGCCCGGGCTGGGTTCAGATTTTGTGGGCATGAACCTGCATAAGTGGATCGGAAACCCGATTGGCGCAGGGGTATTATATATTAAAAAGGAAAGGATCAGGGAAATGAAAGTGCTGTTTGGAGATGTGAATACTGCGGAAGATAATATTTCCAGGCTGGCTCATTTTGGTACTACTTCCTTTGCTGTAACGATGACCATACCCGATAGCCTGGCTTTTCACAAGCTGTTGGGTATCGAAAGAGTTTCGCAACGCCTGCACTACCTGAAAAGTATTTGGGTAAATGAGTTGAAAAACGCGCCTGCAGTAGAGATCGTAACACCGGAAGCCCAAGAACTTTCCTGCGCCATCGCTTCGTTTCGAATTAGAAATAAAAAAACCACTGATGTCGTAGATTACCTGTTCAATCAGCACAAAATCCTTACCGTCGGCAGGAGCCTGGGTGAGGAGGGTTGTATACGGGTGACTCCTTCCCTGTATAATTCGGCAGATGATATGCGAAAACTTGTAGGCGCGATCAGGGTATTTAATAAGGGGCAGTGATTTTACTGGAAATCGGGGAGGCGAACGAAAATATTTTATCCGCACCGGCTTAATTTTACTGGTACGTACAAAAAAAACGAAGGGCATGAAAAATTCAATACTGGTATTTTATTTCCTGGTTTTTTCAGTTGTTTGTACTGCACAGAAAAACGAAGAGGCCGGCAGGATTCCCGTTCTACTGCGGTTGGATGATATCGGCATGTGTCATGCTGTGAATATGGCTGCCAAACAGGTGCTGGAAACAGGCATGCCGGTCTCCATGTCGGTGATGGTTCCCTGTCCCTGGTTTACAGAGGCAGTGGAATTATTGAAGAACTATAAGAATGTTTCCATCGGGATCCATCTGACACTGAATTCGGAATGGAAAAATTATCGCTGGGGACCCGTAGCCGGCGCCTCCCTTGTGCCTTCACTGGTCGATTCGATGGGTCATTTTTTCCCAACCCGTGCCGGGCTCTTTGGTAATAATCCAAAACTCGGCGAGATAGAAGCAGAGCTTCGGGCGCAGATCGAAAAGGCCCTGAAAGCCGGATTGAAGATTGACTACTTTGATTACCACATGGGAGCTGCCATGCAAACGCTGGAGACCCGTGCCATCGTTGAGAAACTTGCCGCGGAATATAAAGTTTCTATATCCCGCTATTATGATGAGGTGGAAGTACAGGGAGCATATTTTGCCCCGTTTAACAGTAAACGGGATACAATGATTCATAAACTACAGTCTGCACCACCTGGTGGTACAAAAATGTTTGTGATTCATATCGGCCTCGAAGGCCCGGAAATGGATGCGCTGGAAGATCTGAATCCCGGCGGACCGAAAGAAATGAGCAGGCATAGGAATGCGGAATTGAATGCAGTCCTATCACCTCAATTTCGTCAACTGCTTTATGATTCCAAATACCGCCTGGTCAATTACCGTATGCTGAATGAGGAAAAAGGGTTGGACGCCATGAAAAGACCAGTTATCAGATAATTTTTTTTCTGCTTTCTAGAAGCTGGTAGCTAGCAGCTAGTAGCTTCTAGGGAGTAAGGGTCAGGATAGGGCAATCCTGCCAGCTTTCATAAATTAGCGCATGGAATATTTTGTGAACAGGCAGTCCGTCGTAAGAAGGATCTGGGGTAAGGCGGATACCGTACTTTTTATTTTTGCAGGCGCCGCCGCCGAATTCGCGCTGAACAAAGCGGTTGACTGGTTATACTTCACCGGTCGGCTACCTTCTGATCCGTTGGGTAGATTGTTTTCGACAGTCGTCTATGCCCGCCAGATTGTTTTTTCTGAAAAAGAGGCAGCTAATAGAGCCATTGATAAAATTACAGCCATTCATACGGCAGTAGAAAACAGCCGTGGCAACCAGATCCCGGATTGGGCTTACCGGGATGTATTATTTATGTTGATCCATTATTCCCAGGCATCCTTTGAGTTACTGGAAAGAAACATGACGGAGCCAGAAAAGGAAGAGCTTTTCGATGTATTTAACCGGGTCGGAGAAAGAATGGGCTTAAAGGATTTACCCGTCAGTTACCAGGAATGGACAATCAAACGCCAGGAGCATCTGCAGGCGGATCTCGCAAAAACTCATTATACCATCGACCTGTACAAACAATACCGTAAACATCTCGG
>DASUMO010000329.1:0-32927 GCA_036277695.1 Chitinophagaceae bacterium | reverse complement strand
ACAAAACCCTTCGCATATTTTTACGTCGAGTGGCAGTTACCTGGTAAGGCTTACCGTGACAAGCGCGGGCAGTTGCAACAGGACAGCATCCGTACAGAAAAATGTTGTTGTGGGACCAAAGCCGCTTGCTGCATTTACGTCAACAGGTGCCTGTACAAACCAGCCCCTTATATTTACTGATAACTCATCAACAGCCACCGGAACTATTGGATCCTGGCATTGGGATTTTGGAGACGGGAGCATTTCTCTCCAGCAGCATCCACAGAAAATATATGCTGCTCCCGGAACTTACAACGTGAAACTGGTCGTTGGTACAAGTTCCGGCTGTACTTCGGATACCCTTGAGAAAAGCATTACCATTGCCGGCTTACCCATTGCAGGCATTACCAACTCGGGTGCTTGTGTTCGTGAACCCATTTCCTTCCAGGATGCTTCCGTGGCTGCCGGCGATGCGATCACCCGCTGGTACTGGAGTTTGGGTGATGGCAATGTTTCTGTTGAGCAAAACCCTACGAATGTTTATGCCAATCCTGGTGCCTATACCATTAAACATGTGGTGGAATCAGCAGGGGGATGTATTTCCGATACGGCAACGATAACAGTGCGGGTGGAGAGTATCCCGCTTGCAGGAATAGCAGCTATCAATAGCTGCCAGGGATTAAATATCCAGTTCAGGGATTCTTCATCGAGTGATTTTGGAAATATCACAAACTGGAGCTGGAATTTTGGCGACGGCAATGTAGCTACCGTACAAAATCCGTCACATTCTTATGCTGTTCCCGGAACTTACAATGTAAAACTAGTCGTTCAATCGTCCAACGGCTGCCTGTCTGATACTTTATCCAAAACCGTTACGGTTGGTGCAATCCCCGAAGTGTTATTCACTAATACGGCAGTTTGCATCGGGCAGCCAATTCAATTCACCAATCAAACAGTTTTAGCCGATGGAACAATCACCGGTTATAGCTGGGATTTTGGAGACGGTTCAAACGCGGCAGTTGAAAACCCCGTTCATACATATAACAGGGAAGGAGATTTTACAGTTACCCTGACAGCTATTACAGGAAATGGCTGCACTGCAACAACAACAAAGATTTTTCATATTGCACCCGTGCGTGCATTCGCAGGCAATGACACGACCGTTGCTATCGGTCAGCCCCTGCAATTGCAGGCAAGCGGAGGATTGGATTATCAATGGACACCAGCCGATTTTCTGAGTGCAGATAATATTTTTAATCCCATTGCCACACTCGATAAGGATCAAATCTACCGGGTAAGGGTGACTACGGAGGAAGGTTGCGTTGGTGAGGACGAGATCAGGATACAGGTGGTGAAAGGGCCCGCTATTTATGTGCCTGGTGGTTTTGCACCCGATGGAAAGAACAGGATTTTCCGGCCCATACTGGCAGGAATTGAAGAATTGTACTATTTCTCCGTTTACAACCGATGGGGTCAATTGGTTTTCACAACTCGTGAACCCGGCAAAGGCTGGGATGGGAGGTTCAATGGAGTTGCTCAACCCAGTGCCGTATTTGTTTGGATGCTGAAGGCCAGAGATTACCTCGGACAGATAATAACCAGGAATGGAACAGTGGTGCTGATCCGGTGATGATTCATTATGATTGAGTTTAAAAGCCCGCTTTCGCAATATGAAGGCGGGCTTTTTCGTAAGTAGAACATTTTATTTGTACCTGGGTTTAGTTTTAAAGAAGTGGGATTTCTTATAACCTGATAGTATAACCTACCTGCAGGTAAAAGGGTAACAGGGGTTTGGTTGAAAAATCCTGTTCCAGCAATTTTCCTCCCTTCACGTAAATATCATTCCGGCCAAAGGACAGGCCTGCCTGCAATCCATAATAGAAATTTCCACCGGTTGCGGGTTCATACCAACCGTCTATTACCTCGGGGAAGTTCTGTTTATAGGACGCTGAATGCTTGAAGTGCGTCACGATGGCTTTGTCAAAACCTGCTTCGCCGGCAACAAACCATTTGGGTTTATAGTAACCAGCGATTGCGGACATATCACTGCCAAAATTGACAAGCCGGGCCAATTGATTTTCATAACGCCTGAATACGCCCTGTATCTTAGCGCTGAACTGGAAGTCGTTCACCTGGTAAATCCGCACTATACCACCTATCCTGGTTTTGAAATCATCGCTTATTTTATCGCCGGCAGGAAAGGAGTGATCAATCGTTAACACGATAGGCATTTTGGTTTTTAACTGGTAACCATAGCCGGCGCCAATGGTAAATCCATATTCTGCACCTGCGTTTACATTGATGAGATGCCTTTGCTTTTTATCCAGGCTTTTCCAGTTGATAGCCTGGGAAGATGCATTAGCTGCAAATAGCAATGAAATGACAGCGATAGTAAGTAACCTGCTTTTTTTTATAAGTAAATTTTTCATCGGAGGTTTATTTTAATGAGTTGAGATAATTTAATGCTACGGGATAAAAATTGCTCCAACCCGTAGGAAAGGAAAGCATATCATGCCCGGCGCCATTTACTTTAAACAATTGCACATTGGGGTAGGCCGACGATACTTTTTGAGCATGGGCCTGGCCATAAGCCCTGTTTCTTTCGCTATACACAAACAGCACTTTTGTATGGTACTGGTTTAAATGAAGGGTCCAGTTGGGTTTTTCTTTATCGCCAATTTCAAATAAAGCCTGGTTTACGATAGCACCACTGCGCCAGAATGGTAACGCGCCTTCATTACCGATAGGATTATCCTTATCCCCATCGCCTGAGCTTAACAGAGCATATTTATAATCTAAAATGGCATGCTGGTCTTTTTTCCCAGTAATGAACTGCCCCGAGTAAAGAAAATCGTTGATCAGTTCGCTGGTAATTTTTATATCTCCTATACGGCTCACATATCCTTCAATATCATCCCAGATAAAGCCTCCCGGCTCAGCTAAAATGGCTCCATTGACGGCTGTCGGATATTTGTCAATATATGCAGTGGCCAGAATGGCGCCCCAGGAATGCCCCAATAGAAAAACTTTCTGGGCAGGGGATTTCCTGTAATGCGCTATCACCCCAGTTAAATCATCCAGCATCACTTGTATGCTGTAAGAAGATTTATCATGACGTTTTGATAGGCCGGAGCCTCGCTGGTCATAAAAAACCACATGATAGCCCTGGTTGGCAAATGCCTTACAATTGAGCAGGTGGCGGTAATCGGAACCAGGACCGCCGTGCAATACTACCAGCAAGGCACTGTCTGGCTGTCCAAAATCTTCGGCATGAAGCAGGCTGCCGTTAATAGGAATCGATGGGAGGCTGGGATCCTGTTCAACTGTTTTTGGAACGAGGTTGCCTTCATCATTGATACGATTTTCTTTAGTGCACCCCCATAGACCGAGTAAACTGATCAAGAAAGGGAGGCAGAATTTTACATGTTTCATGGCTTAATGTTTTGTTTGTTCGGTGCAAAACTCAGCCAGGAAAGAGGCTTCACTGCCCCGCCCTATAAGTTGAAACCTTAAAGATTTCTAAAAAGAGTCAATTAGCAAATCTCTGGAAATCAATTTCCCTGAGGGATGAAACGCTCTATATGCGTTATGGTTCCTGCTTTAATGAGATATCCTGCTTCTGCAGCCATTCGGTGGGAGAAACACCGGTTGCTTTTTTGAAATTCCGGTTGAAGGAGGTTTTGGAATTAAAGCCACATTCATAAGCTAAGGAAAGCAGGGTATAGTTCCTGTTAGCCGGCTGTGGCGCCAGCTTTTTGAATTCTTCTACCCGCTGGGAATTGATATAGTCGTAAAAGTTCTTCCTTTCATAGCTGTTCACCACCTGCGACAGGTGATTGGGGTGGACTTCCAGTGTTTTGGCCAGGCCCCCCAGGGTCAATTCTGAATCAGTAAATAGTTTTTGCGTACTCATGCGCCCGACCAGCTGCTGGTAAATCCTGTCTGCTTTTTCTTCGTCCAGCCCGGATTTCTCGTATTTTATTTTCGGGGTCATGGTGCTTGTTCCGGTCTGGTTCCCCTCGCGATCTGGCAACTCTTCGTTGTAAGTCAGCGTGATGGATTCATTCGGCGTATTTCCACTGGTTGAAACCGGAAGTTTATTGTTTTGCGGAGTTGAGCTGCTGAAAATGCCCACCTGCCGGATGCCGAAGTATCCTAAAAAAAATACAAACAACACTACCGTTCCAAAGACCATCGGGTCATCTCCGAGAATGACAACAATCCAGATAAAGGCAATTCCATGAACCAGGTAACGCAACCAGCCAAGGTTGATTTTGTCGGTATTCGAAAATTCATTCTCGATTGATTTGCGGTACCTGTGTAATAAAACCAGGGAAGCAGTTACATAAGCAATCCCGGAAATAACAATTGCTATAAAAAAAATATTCATCAGGTCTTCGTAGCCGGCACCCTTATTCCGGTAAACAGCTATTTTTTCAGCAGGTGTTAATCGAAAAAATGGCAGGAGCAAGAGCGATAGAATAATGACCGGGAGAAAATGAAAGACCCAGGTTATTTTGTTTTTTGATTGCTGACGGGTTAACGCGGCTGTATACAAAAACAGGAAGGGACCATGTATAAGCGGGTAGGGAAGAGGGATCCCCAGCAGGATCGGGTAGTTGTAAATTTCGCCGGTAATAAAAAGATAAAATAAAAGCAGGTGAAAGGCCATGGCGCAGAGCCAGGCAATCAATATTTTATCCGCCGCTGTTTTATTTTTTTTACCGGTTAAAAGGGCGGCCAGGAAGAATGTGATAATAATACCGGCTAGGTAAAGCATATAATGTAATCCGCATTTTCCTGTTCAGGAAATAAAAGTACAAACTTATAAGAGCAGGGCTGCGGGTTCCGGTATGAAGCGCCCTAATCCTTAGTCTAATTGTGTATTTAGCGGACCTGATCGCCAGAAGTATTAAAAAACCCCCTATTAAGGGGGCATTTCGTTTCGTTTCTGATTAATGCGTTGGAGCAGGCATATGCACCCCTTCCGCAATCTCTTCTACCATTTTCTTATTAAACGCTTCCAGATCTGCCGGGCTGCGGCTGGTAACCAGGCCATTGTCCACGACCACTTCCCTGTCATGCCAGTTGGCGCCGGCATTGATCAAATCGGTTTTTACAGAAGGGTAAGAAGTGATCTCCCGTCCCTGCAAAAGTCCGGTTTCGATTAATAATTGAGGTCCGTGACAAATAGCTGCCACCGGCTTGCCGGCTTCCAGGAACTGCTTCGCAAATTCCACACTTTTCTGGTTGCGTCTTAAAAGGTCGGGATTCATGACCCCGCCGGGAAGAACAAGTGCATCATAGTTATTGGAATCGGCTTCATCGATAGAAATGTCGACTGCCATTTCATTGCTCCAGTGATCATGTTCCCAGCCTTTCACAATTTTTTTCTGCGGGGAAACAATATAGACCATGGCCCCGGCCTCTTCCAATGCTTTTTTAGGGCTGGTCAGTTCAATTTCTTCGAAGCCGTTCTCGGTGAGAATAGCGACTTTCTTACCATCCAGCTTTCCCATAGTATTATCAATTTAAAAATGAAGAATAAGTACTCTACAGGTAATACAAAAAGCAGACCTAACTGGCTTTGGAAACCAAATTAAAAAGGGCATTAAGATGACAAGGTGAGTAACAAGCTCTATTCGTCGTTGGTATAGTTCGACAATTCCTTCTCTTTTAGCAGGAATATTTTTTTACCCTCCATCTTAATCAGGCCTTCTTCAACCAGCTCATTCATTACCCGGAAAAGCGTTTCATAAGTTGTGCCTGTATAAGAAGCGAGATCCTGGCGGCTCAGGGTAATCGTTAAAGCTCCATCGGGATTGTTTCCAAATTTTTGCTGCAGGGTAAGGAGGGCATTGGCAATTCTTCCTTTTACCGACATATGGGCGAGATTGCGCATCCGTTTTTCAGATTCTTTCAATTCCGAAGCAAAGAACATCATCAGTTGGTAAAGGAATTCGGGATTTACTTTCAAGCTGGCAGTGAAAAACTCCAGGCTTACAAAACAGATATCGGTGTTTTCAAGTGCCGTGGCCGACACAGGATAAATAGTATCGGAGCCCAGACCCCTATGACCCACAATATCACCGTCTCTTGCAATCCGTAAAATAAGTTCCTTTTCGCTCCCCCATTTCTTATGCACTTTGACAAGGCCGCTTTCAATAAAGAACATTCCTTTCACTTCTTCTCCCTCGGTAAAAAGCAGCTCACCCTTCTTAAAGTGGAAACTCTTTCGGTTAGCATCAATGGCGGGTAACCAGGAAGGCTGGCATTGCCTGCAAAGCACACAGTTAGCCAGCGCGCATTTCTTTTTATTTTCTTTCATATTCCGGGAGCTCCATTAATTCCTGCAATATTAAGTCCCGGTTCTTATTTCTTTGTTCAAAATATCCTGGGTTTGCTGGCTAATGGCAGTTGACAATAGGGAAGGATGCAGCCGGACTACTTCACCCACTACAATAATTGCAGGGTTGGCCAAACCTGCATATTCGGCTTTAAAACATATGTCCCTGACGGAACCGATAACCATTTTCTCTTCAGCAGTTGTGCCATTTTGAATGATAGCTACCGGTGTATCCTGTTTGCCATGGCTGCTGAAAATATCCATAATGGTCTCCAGTTTACTCATGGCCATCAGGATGATAACAGTGGCAGAGGATTGGGCAGCGAGTTTAATATCATTGGATAATTCACCTGATTGGGTAGCGCCGGTAGTTACCCAAAAACTTTCATTGATGCCCCGGCAGGTAAGCGGGATCAGTTGGGTTGCCGGAACTGCCAGGGCACTTGACACGCCGGGAATCACTTCTACCTCCATACCGGCTTGCCTTGCGGCAACTATTTCTTCCTGCGCCCTTCCAAATACAAAGGGATCGCCGCCTTTTAGCCTCACAATCCGGCTATGTTTTCTTCCATATTCAATGATCAGGGTATTGATTTCATCCTGGGAAAGGGCGTGGCAGCCAAAACGTTTGCCTACAAATTTCCGAATGGCCTGGGGCGATGCCCAGTTCAATAAAGCTTTATTGGCCAGCGCATCATATAAAATCACATCAGCTTTTTTCAAAGCACGAATCGCTTTTACCGTTATCAATTCCGGATCTCCCGGACCTGCCCCGACAAGCGAGAGAAGACTAGAATTCATAATATTAATAAAAATAAAATATGAAAAAATAATCAGACAATGATTGAAATTACAGAAAATGCCTGTATTTTTATTATATAAGTTATATTAATGATGTTATTTAGATCATTTGATCACCTAAAACATGATATATAATATAAACTAATACGATTGCTTGCTACCATTTTTCATGTACTAAACCAGTTGGATATGAAAATAGTGGTAGTAGGTAACGGGATGGTCGGGTACAAGTTTTGCGAGAAACTGCTGGCCCGGAATTCCGAAAAAGCCTTTGAGATAGTAGTCTTTGGTGAAGAAATGCGGCCTGCATACGACCGCGTTCACCTCAGCGAATTTTTTTCTGGGAAATCAGCTGATGATTTATCCCTTGCATCCAGGGATTGGTATGAAGAGAATCATATCCGGCTTCACCTGGGCGATCCCGTCATCCAAATTGACCGGCATAATAAATCCATCCGATCGCACTCTGGGATCATGGAACAGTATGATTACCTGGTCATGGCTACCGGTTCTTCCGCATTTGTCCCGGCTATTCCCGGGGTTGATAAGTTGGGCGTCTTTATCTACAGGACAATCGAAGACCTGGAATTGATGAAAGATTGGGCAAAGAAATCAAAAAAAGGGGCTGTGATCGGGGGAGGTTTACTGGGACTGGAAGCTGCCAAGGCCATGCTTGACCTTGGTGTGAGTGATACGCATGTTATTGAATTTGCACCCCGCCTGATGCCCCGGCAAATAGACGATGCCGGCTCCCGCCTGCTCCAATCAAGATTGGAAAATCTCGGTCTTACTATTCATGTTTCCAAAAATACATCGGCAATCACGGGCGAAGACTGCATTAAAGGCATGAGCTTTTCCGACCAGACCAGTCTTGCCGTTGATATGCTTGTTATTTCAGCAGGCATCAAGCCCCGTGATGAACTCGCCATTGCCTGCGGACTTGAAACCGGTCCCCGGGGAGGTATAGTAGTCAATGAAAAATTACAAACATCCGATCCTCACATTTTCGCCATTGGCGAATGTGCTTTATACAATAATATGATCTATGGGTTGGTTGCGCCCGGTTATGAAATGGCGGATACGGTGGTTAGCTATTTATCCGGTACTGAAAAATCCTTTACGGGTTTCGACATGAGCACCAAACTTAAATTGATTGGCGTGGATGTAGCCAGTTTTGGGGATCCGTTTGTAACAGGAAATGAAACCAGGTCGATTGTACTGGATGATACAATGAAGGGAGTTTACAAACGCATCAATATATCTGCCGATGGAAAACAATTACTCGGGGGAATCCTGGTTGGGGATGCCGAACAGTACAATATGCTTTTGCAGACTTGTAAGAACAAAGTGATCTTACCGCCAAACCCCGAAGATATAATGCTGGGTGCACGCGGAGCTGAACAGGAGTCGGGAGCTGGAGTGCTGGGCTTGCCCGATGAAGCCTTTATCTGTAGTTGTGAAAGCATTAGCAAGGGAACAATTTGTAAAGAAGTAGAGAATGGTGCTGAAACCGTAGAGGCTGTAAAGCAATGCACTAAAGCCGGAACAGGTTGCGGTGGTTGTGTTCCGATGGTCAAAGACCTGGTGAATCATACGCTAAAGGCCCAGGGTAAATATATCCGCAATATTATTTGCGAACATTTTCATTATAGCCGCCAGGAACTCTATGACCTGGTAAAGATTCACCAGCTAAAATCCTATGACGCAGTACTTGACAAACTGGGAACCGGTGATGGTTGTGAACTTTGTAAACCTCCCGTTGCTTCCATCCTGGCAAGTTTGTGGAATGAAATGATACTGACAAAAGGAAATGATACGGCGCAAGACAGCAATGATCGTTTCCTGGCCAATATCCAGAAAGGAGGAACCTATTCAGTTGTTCCGCGTATACCGGGTGGCGAGATAACACCGGATAAACTCATAGTTATTGGCCAGGTGGCCAAGAAATATAATCTCTATACAAAAATCACAGGGGGGCAGCGCATCGACCTGTTTGGAGCGCATCTCGGCGATCTGCCTTTGATTTGGGAAGAATTGATTGCCGCCGGCTTTGAAAGCGGGCATGCTTATGGAAAAGCGCTGCGTACCGTGAAAAGTTGTGTGGGCAGTACCTGGTGTCGTTTTGGCCTGCACGATAGCGTTAGTTTCGCGATCCAAATAGAAGAACGCTACCGCGGACTGAGAGCACCACATAAAATCAAATCAGCTGTATCAGGATGCATCCGCGAATGCGCCGAAGCACAGAGTAAGGATTTTGGCATCATAGCTACAGAAAAAGGATGGAATCTCTACGTATGTGGGAATGGCGGATCCAAGCCTCAGCATGCTTTACTGCTGGCGACTGATCTTGACAGTGAAACCTGTATTCGCCTTATCGACCGTTTCCTGATGTTTTATATTAAGACTGCTGATCCCCTGACCCGGACAGCTACCTGGCTGAATAAAATGGAGGGCGGAATTGATTATCTCCGCAACGTTGTGGTGAATGATAGCCTGGGAATCGGGGAAGAACTGGAGAACGAGATGCAACAATTGGTAAACAGTTATAAATGCGAATGGAAAGAAGCCATTGAAAATCCAGAAATCCGGAAACGCTTCAACCATTTTGTAAACGCACCTGATGAAAAAGATCCCTCCGTTGTATTTGAGCCCATGCGGGAACAAAAAAGGGCCAAAGAATGGAAATGATCATTGAACAAAAAAATTGATTCCATATATGCCAGCATTCAATGGCTGGTTCACGTACCGTTATTCTTCTAACGATTGATTTTCAACAACAGGTCCTTGACCTCTGCGATTGCTTTCCATTTACCATCAGATTTTGATGCCGGCTGCACGCGGCCGGGCATGAACTGTTAAATCATTTCAGTATGATCACTGCTAAAGCAACAGACTGGTTTCTCGCCTGCAGGACCGAGGATGTCCCTGTCAATGGAGGCGTATGTGTTAAGTATAAAGAGGAACAAATCGCCCTCTTTCATTTTACGCGCCGCAATGAATGGTATGCCACCCAGAACGAATGCCCGCATCGCCGGCAAATGGCATTGAGCAGGGGCATGATCGGTTCGCAGAATGAAGAACCCAAGATTGCCTGTCCCTTTCATAAAAAAACTTTCTCCCTGCTTACTGGAGCCTGTTTGAGTGGTGACGATTGCAGCATCAGGATCTATGATGTAAAAGTGGAGGAGAATAAAGTGTATATCGGAATCAGGAATGATGAATCCGATGCAGCATGATGACAATAATCGTAAACAACATGAATAGTAAACAGATTTTGCCATAGTTGAAAAAAAAGCCCGGCAGATGGCAGTCTGGCCGGGCGGGATGATTCCAAGATTTGATCACCTTAAAATCACTCAAAAATAATATGAAAAAAAGGATTACCATTCAAACAAGTTTGTTGCTGGCGTTCATGCTTACCTGGTTGGCGACTACCGCACAATTCACTATATCCGGACAATTGAGAACCCGGACTGAATGGCGCGATGGGACCGGAACACTAAGACCGGTCAGCAATAAACCAGCTTTCTTCACTTCACAAAGGGCCCGGTTGGCGGCAAGTTTAAAATCAAGCCGTGTGCTCTTTCATACTTCAATCCAGGATGTCCGGGTATGGGGGCAGGATGCCTCCTCCATCAGTCCTGCCGATGGCAACCGCCTTGGAGTTCATGAAGCATGGGCAGAGTTAGTCCTTGCCAATAAGAAGGATACGAGCTTCCCTCATTCCCCACTTGATTATTTTGCTGTAAAAGTCGGCAGACAGGAACTGGTTTATGATGACAGCCGGTTATTAGGTAATCTTGATTGGCTGCAGCAGGCCCGCCGGCATGATGCGATGGTATTTAAACTGCTGATCAATGGGTGGCAGGTAGATGCCGGGGTGGCTTTCAACCAAAATACCGACGCTTTCAACTATAACGGTACTTATTATACGCCAGCCAATGTGATGCCTTATGTGAAGGACAGTAAAGGCAACCTGGTTCCTACTCCCGCGGGTTTGATACCGATAGTAAATACCAGCGGGGTAAGTGCCAAAACAGGAACTCTTTCCATGGCCAATCCACCGAGCACCAATGCCCTGGGTCAACACTACAAGGCCCTCCAATTTTTATATGCAGCCAAGGCGATTGGGCAAACCAAACTTTCCGCCCTGCTGGTTAGTGACCAGTTCTCAAAATACAAACTTGATTCTGTAAGAACCATTGCAGGCGCCGATACAGGATATGTTTATGGTCGTCGTTATAACCAGGCTGCTGTCAATACAAGGGTAACTGGTGGATTTCTCCTGAACAGTGTATTGGATGTGAAGAAGAGGTTGTCATTGCAGGCGGGTATATATGGACAAAGTGGGAAAGATAAAGAAGGCTTTTCTTTATCCGCATTCACTTCTACCCTTTCTTTTACTTATTCTCTTAAAAAATGGATGTGGACAGCGGGTTGGGATTACTTGTCTGGTAATGACGCATTCAAGACTTCCCCTACCAATCATCGCTTCGATCCTTTATATGGAACGCCCCATAAGTTTTGGGGATTGATGGACTATTTCTATGCAGGTACCGGTTCACCGGCAGGAGGCCTGAACAACCCCTACTTAAAAATAAAATATACTTCTGCCGGCAAGCGGTTCAGCACCGCCCTGGATTATCACTATTTCTCCCTGGCA
This sequence comes from Chitinophagaceae bacterium, assembly GCA_036277695.1. GTDB lineage: Bacteria > Bacteroidota > Bacteroidia > Chitinophagales > Chitinophagaceae > CADEDV01. Next base: position 21,138 of record DASUMO010000329.1, on the reverse strand, counting down.
AGTAATCAGAAGGATATAGCCGGTAACGCAATTCCCAAATACCTGGGATCTGAAATTGATTGGGTAAGCACTTATGCACTAAATAAAATGACAGGACTCGAACTGGGAGTAAGCTGGCTGGCTGCCTCCCGCAGTATGGAGTATGCGAAAAATCTAAGCCCCGGTACTACGAAACTAAATGCTCACTGGGCTTACCTGCAAATCAATGTAAAACCTGAATGGATTTTCAAATGAAAACAATATCAATCAACCTCATTTATCAACCAAAAAACAATAGTTATGGCAGTAACTAACCAACCCTTAACCAAACTCAATGTCTTTTCCCTGAAAGGTGTGCAGATGCGAACCTTTCATGTTACCTGGTTCACTTTTTTTGTCTGTTTCTTTGGATGGTTTGGCCTGGCACCCCTAATGCCCACCATCAAGGAGAACCTGCATTTAGACAAGTCCCAGATTGGAAATATTGTAATTGCCTCGGTATCCGGAACAATTATAGCCCGTTTGTTGATCGGTCGTCTTTGTGATACCTGGGGGCCCCGCAAAACGTATACGGCTTTATTGCTGATCGGCGCCATCCCTGTAATGTGTGTAGGACTGGCAAAGGATTATACGTCCTTTCTTTTATTTCGTCTTGCTATCAGTATTATCGGGGCTTCGTTTGTCATTACACAATTTCACACTTCCATGATGTTTGCTCCGAATATCAAAGGAACTGCCAACGCAGTTGCTGGCGGATGGGGTAATCTGGGTGGTGGGATCACCAATATGGTAATGCCATTAATTTTTGCAGCTATAGTTGGGTTTGGTTATACAAAAGCAGAAGCCTGGAGATATGCCATGATCGTACCTGGCCTCATGATGCTGCTGGCTGCTTTTCTCTATTACCGTTATACGAAGGATACGCCGGCTGGTAATTATGATGAAATTGAAAGAGAGCAAGTAGAGAAAACAAAAACTGACTATACCGTTTTAAAGGACTGGAGAGTTTGGTCACTGGCTTTAGCTTATGCCGTTTGTTTTGGAATGGAAATCACATTTGACAATGTAGCGGCCCTGCATTTTGTACAGGAATATAACTTAAGCCAGGGCAGTGCAGGATTTTGGGCTGGTGTGTTTGGTTTCATGAACATTTTTGCCCGGGCCCTGGGAGGTATTTTCGCCGATCGTGTAGGCAGAGCCTATGGCATGAGGGGCAAAGGTGTTTTGCTGGCTTCTGTTTTACTATTGGAGGGTTTAGGGCTGATCTTGTTTGCACAGGCAGGTTCACTGGGCATGGCTATTGTTTCCATGATAAGTTTTGCCTTATTTCTCAAAATGGCCAACGGTGCTACCTATGCGATCACTCCTTTTATCAATGCAAAAAACGTAGGACTTGTAAGCGGAATCGTTGGTGCCGGGGGCAATGTGGGCGGCATGTTGTTCGGATTTCTTTTTAAAAGTTCAAGCATTACCTATTTACAGGCATTCAGCTATATCGGGATTATCGCTGTTGCTGTTTCCCTTGTTGTATTAGTGACAAGATTTGCCAAAGAAGAAAAGGCACTAAAAGTTGATGTTGCCCTGGAGACAGGGACCTGATAAACGCTATTTGCTGGCCATAAAATTTGAATGTGAATAATTTGAATCGCGATAGAAGTGAGTTGAACCCCGATGGTAGCCTGCTCAGTACCTGTTGTTATTGCGGGGTTGGTTGCGGGATAGCCGTGCAGAAAGATAAGCTGGGCCGGTTGACGGTGGAAGGAGATAAGAACCACCCGGTCAATAAGGGAATGCTCTGCAGCAAGGGAATGAATCTGCATCACACGGTTAATGACCAATCGGATCGGTTACTCTATCCGGAAATGAGGTATCATCGCAGCCAGCCCCGGCAAAGAGTTTCCTGGGAAAAGGCCATTGAACGTGTAGCGGCTGTTTTCAAGACACTGATTGAAAAGCACGGCCCCGACTCCGTCGCATTTTATGCATCGGGGCAATGCCTCACCGAAGAGTATTATGTTATTAATAAACTGATCAAAGGATTTATTGGCAGTAATAATATAGACACTAATTCGCGGCTTTGTATGAGCAGCGCTGTTGTGGGATATAAGATGAGTTTGGGGGAAGACAGCGTGCCCATAAGTTATGATGACCTGGAACTGGCAGATGTTTTCTTTATCGCGGGTGCTAATCCTGCCTGGTGCCATCCCATTCTCTGGCGAAGGATAGAAACCGCAAAGGAAAAGAACCCCGCGATAAAGATCATAGTCAGTGATCCGAGAAAAACGCAAACTTGTTCACTGGCGGATATTCATTTACAATTAAATCCCGGTACAGATGTAACTCTTCATCATGCAATTGGCCGGGTTTTGATCGAGAACGGGGATATCGACCAGGCCTTTGTAAAAAATCATGCAGAAGGTTTTGAAGACTATAAAGCCAAGGTATTTGAAAGAACGCTGGCAGAAGCTGCATTGATATGCGGTGTGGAAGAGAAAGATATCCGGCTCGCTGCTTCTTATATCGGGAATGCAAAGGGCTTTATCAGCATGTGGACCATGGGGCTTAATCAAAGTGTGATAGGTGTAAACAAGAATCTCTCACTGATCAACCTGAACCTGGTCACCGGCCAGATCGGTAAACCTGGTGCAGGACCCTTCTCCTTAACTGGCCAACCCAATGCTATGGGCGGTCGTGAAGTGGGAGGTTTATCGAATTTATTGCCGGCACACCGCGATTTACTGAATAAGGATCATCGGGCAGCAGTGGAGACTTTCTGGCAAATCACGCCCGGTAAGATCTCATCAAAGCCCGGGTTGACAGCCACCGAAATGTTCGAAGCCCTGAATGATGGACGATTAAAGGCTGTTTGGATTATTTGTACCAACCCGCTGATCAGCTTACCGAATGTGCGCATGGCAGAGCAGGGATTGAAAAAAGCCAGGTTCGTAGTAGTACAGGAGATCAGCAGCAAGCCGGAGACACTTGCTTATGCAGATGTCGTGTTGCCCGCAGCAGCCTGGACAGAAAAAGAAGGGACAATGACCAATGCCGAGCGCCGGATCAGTTACCTGAACAAGATTACTGATGCACCCGGAGAAGCGCTCCCTGATGCGGAGATCATCTGTCGGTTTGCTGCTAAAATGGGTTATAGTGGTTTTGATTTTCCCAACCCGGCAGCCATATTCAAAGAACATGCGGCACTTACTGCGGGAACGAACATTGATATCAGCGGGCTGAACTACCAGGTCCTGAAACAAAAGCGCTCGGTGCAGTGGCCTTATACCAAATCGAATAATGGATATGGGACAAAACGGCTATTCACCGATCACCAATTTTATACAGCATCACGAAAGGCGATCATCCATACAGTTCCGGATGAAAACCAATCAGAAAAACTGAGCCCGGATTTCCCGCTCATTCTAACCACGGGCCGTCTCCGCGACCAATGGCATACCATGAGCAAAACCGGGAAGATTAATAAGCTCAAACAACATGTTGCCGAAGCTTTCCTGGAAATCCATCCCGATGACGCCGGGCAAAGAGGGATACGGGATAATCAGTTAGTTGAGGTTAACAATGGAAGAGGTAATGTGCGGGTAAAAGCAAAGCTTTCAAAAGATATTAAACGGGGAGTGGTGTTTTTGCCCATGCATTGGGGTAAAATTCTTCAAAGTGATCTAAACCGGGCGAATAACCTGACGCAAAACCTCGTGGATCCCAAAAGCAAGGAACCGGATTTTAAATTTTCCGCTGTTGAGGTTAGGGCCTATAAAAAACCCGGGCAGAAAATTATCGTGGTGGGAGCCGGAGCCGGGGCCTGTGGCTTTGTGAAGAGTTACCGGGCAATGAACGCGGAAGACACAATTGAAATTTTCAGCAAGGAAAAATTTGCGTTTTACAACCGGGTCCTCCTCCCCGATTATATCAGCGGTTCATTGGACTGGGAGGCATTGATGAAAATGTCTGGTGAAGAAGAGTATGACTATAATATCAAGCTTCATCGCGGGGTGAGCGTTGAGTTAATTGACAGGGAAAACAAGACCATTACCGATAGTAAGGGCCAGGTTCATAGTTATGATATTTTAATTCTTGCCACCGGCAGCCGGGCGGCCATGCTCCGGGATATTCCGCCTATGAATGGCATATTCAGCATGCGAAGCAGGGTCGATGCCGACCAGTTTAAAAGCCATATTGATCCCGCAAAGGGAAAAGTGGTGATTGTAGGAGGCGGATTATTAGGAATTGAGTTGGCAGCCTCTTTACGTGAAGTAAACGTGGAGGTCACCATTGTGCAGCGGATATCCCGGTTAATGGACAGGCAACTGGATCCGCTAGGGAGCCAACTCCTGCATGAAGAACTGACGGATAAAGGAGTTGATATCTATTACAATGATGAGATTGAGCGGTTCCTGGGTGATACAACCGTTTCGGGCATCCGGTTAAAAAGCGGGTTGACGATCGAATGCCAGTCAATTGTTATCGCAATCGGTACAGTACCCAATATTGAAATAGCCAAATCAGGGGGACTCAATTGCAAACGGGGCGTAGTAGTGAATGAATATTTACAGACCAGTGACCCGAACATATTCGCCATAGGCGAGATTGCCGAATTCAATGGAATGCTATATGGTATCACGGCTGCTGCTGAACAACAGGCTGCCATTCTTGCCAGCCGCCTGGCCGGTGATATTTCCCGTTATTATTCCGGTTCCCTGCTTATGAATATCCTGAAAATGCATGGTACGGATCTCTGTTCGCTGGGGGAAGTGGAATGCCCGGATGATCCCCATTATGAAGAAGTGATCTTTATTGACAAGTCAAAACGCTATTATAAAAAATGCATTATCCATAATGACCGGTTGATCGGGGCTATCCTGATTGGCGATAAGAGTGAATTCCTTGAATTCAGGAACCTGATCGAGAATAAAATTGAATTGAGTGAAAAAAGGCTGCAGTTGTTACGCTCGGGTAAAACAACCGAACCGGTCATCGGCAAACTCGTATGCAGTTGTAATAATGTAGGCGAGGGCAACTTGTTGAATAAGATAAGGGAAGGTTGCAAAGATCATCTCCAGCTTTGCCAGCTCACCGGGGCTGGAATGGGTTGCGGCAGCTGCCGGCCCGAAGTGAAAGCCATCCTCGAAAATGAATTGGATTTGTCAGCACCAGTTGAATTGTTCATCAAAAAGGAGGCTTCATAATGAATTTTGAACACACCATACGAATCAATTTTAGAGGAGGTATCATTTCCCCGGGTGACTTGTATAAGATCCTGGGAGCTGCAGCCGGGGTGGGTATCATGGAAGTTCGCTTTGGCCTCCGGCAACAATTATTGATTACTGCCAGCACTGAAGAATGTACCGTGCTGATAAAAGAGCTGGAGCACCTTCAAATAAATCACGAGATGGATTCGGAAGAGTTTCCCAATATTGTCAGTTCTTATCCTGCCGAGGAGATTTTTATCACGCATACCTGGCTCAGTGAAGGTGTGTACAAGGATATTTTTGACGGCATCGATTATAAGCCGCGGCTGAAGATCAATGTATCGGACAGCAACCAGGGTTTTACCCCCATCTTTACCGGGAACATTAATTGGGTGGCTTCGCCAGAATCGTTGCATTTCTGGCATTTATTTATCCGGTTTCCCCGGACCAATACTATTTATGAATGGAATCAATTGGTTTATACCAATGATGTAGCACGCATTTCGAAGGATATAGAAGCCCTGATCCTGGAACATAAGGATGAATTTGTAGATAATAAAAGGGCAAACGGGGAAATCCTGATGGCAAAAATTCAATTGGAAAATTATATTACCAAAGATGCTGTTCGGAGAGCCGTGTTGCCCCCCTTCAACCTTCCCTATTATGAAGGGCTTAACCGTTATGACAATAAATATTGGCTGGGAGTTTACAGGCGGGATGAATTGTTTTCGGTTTCTTTTTTGAAAGAACTTTGCCTTTTATGTCTTGAAACCAAAATTGGACAGCTTTGCTGCACACCCTGGAAATCCATCATTGTAAAAGGGATTGAAGAGCCGGACCGTTTGAAATGGAACCGCCTGCTGGATAAGCACCAGGTCAACATGCGCCATGCTGCAAATGAACTGAATTTCCAGGTCGAAGATAATTGTCGTGAAGGCCTGGCTCTTAAAAACTACCTGGTAAAGGAGCTGAATGATGAAGATACCCGGACATTCGGCGTGTGTATAGGGATTAAAACCAGGCGAAAAAGTGAAGTTTTTTCCAGTATACTGGTAAGAAAAAAGCCAGTGCTCAGCATATTTGGTATCGGGTTAATCCACTTGTATGATATCCTCTGCGCAAAAGATTTCAATCCCAATGAAAGAACAGGATTTGTTTTCAGCCGAAATAAACCAAAATACCTGCTGGGCGAGCAACTGCGGCTTTGTATAACGGCTTATTATAATAGCAAGGCAATTAAACTTAAAAACGAGCCGCGGGTTTTACCCAAAAAAGAACCCGCCAGGAAGCCCTTGCAGGTGGCCTACATCCATCAATGCAGGCATTGCCTAACGGTATATGATGCCCTTGCTGGCGATCCGGAAAATGAAATTCTTCCCGGCACGCCTTTCGAGACATTACCGGGGGATTATACCTGTCCATTATGTGAGGCGGGAAAAACAGATTTTACCCGTATCGATAAAGCCAGCCTGGGTTTACAACCCGTTTAGTTCCGCGTGCGCATTGAAATTACGGAAGTAGGGTTGCTGGTTTTCTGTTAGCGGGGTTTTATAAACAAGCAGGTGTTCCAGCATAAACTTCATACTGAACCGGGTTAGTTCGCCGGAACGTAACATTGTTGAAATCCTGTCCAGTCCAGGGGCTCTATAAATAGCGCAAAGCGGTTCGGGCTCACCATCATTAGTAAAAATAAACGCTTCCGATGCGGAGGTTTGTTGATAGATTTTATAAAGCTCTTTTAGCAGCGATGGTTCCATGAGGGGCATATCGCAGGCAAGAACAAAGAGGTCTTCGGACGGGTATTTCAAATGACAACTCAATGTACCTAATAAGGGTCCTTGCAGGGGCAGGGAAGAATCGTCCTTAATCAGGCTGCTTTGGGCAAACACAGCTGCATAATCATGATATTGACGGCTGTTTACCGAAAGCATGACCGGGATTCCAAGCATACTGAATTTATCAACGGCGGTTTGCGCCCAGGTCTTTGCCTCCAGTTTCAGCAAACCCTTGTCGCTGCCCATCCGGCTACTTTGACCACCGCATAAAACGATTCCAAGCATGAACGTCTATTTAGTTTTATTATTTATGCTGGTGATGAGTTTGGGTATCGGAGTGGCCCAGGTTTTTACCGGGGCTGACCAGGTCCCTCACCCATTGCTTAAGCTCCTTGATTTCCGGGAACCCGCCATATTCCTTCCTGTCGAAAATAAGTTTGTCATCAATACTAATATGAAAATCCCCATTCACCTCACTGGGTTGCAGGGTTACTCCCCGCAGATCATTTTCAAAGGTGGTCAGGAATTCCTGGGCCATATAGGCAGCCCGGAGAAGCCAATGGCATTTGGGACAGTATACAATAGTTAGGGTTGGTTTCATATTCGAAAATGTTTAAAAGCCATTAAACAGCAAATTCTTAATCCCTATAAAATTACCGGTTATTTAAGGCAGGTAAAAATAATGAGAGCAATAAAGTGGAGCAAAGCGGGTAAGTCATTAAACATTACTGTTCCTGAGCTCGGAATTTAAATGGGCCTGCGGCCCTGAATTCCGTGGCTCATCTGGTTGCTTTCTCTTTACGACCAGGTACCATTCATTTTCGAGGGGGAGATAACCATAATCATAGCAATAGGTATATGTTTTACCGGTTTTTGTCGTATAGATATGGGTATGGTATTTAAACTGAAATCCTAAACCCAGTAATTTTTCCCGGGTAACTTTGGCGATATCTCCAGGATTATTGAGCAGACCTTCCAGGATTTTACGGTTCTTTAGAAGGGCATTATTGATGTTTCTGACATAGCTGTTTGACTGGCTATGTAACTTCAGCTGGTTATTATAGCTGTTTCGGCAACCGTCATCACAGAATTTTTTGTCGATCCGGCCTTTTAAAGGCCTATTGCAGGTCATGCAATAACGTGTCCTGATTAAATCATTCATAACAAACATCTTCGAAAATTAAGGTACGAGTATATTATCCGTGTACAAACGTTTTTATACGTTTATAATCGGGAATAAACGGTTAAAAACCGGCTCCCGGTTTTTGGGCATCCCATCTTTGTCCTGTCAGTCCGATGGCGCCGTTGGTTGACTGGAATAACAAATTTTACAACCATTATCCAGGGCAATAGCCAGAATGGATAAGCAAAAATTAAAGACATGTACGCACTTAGAAACAAAGTTCAACTGATTGGTAATTTGGGGAATGCTCCCGAGATCAAAACACTGGAAACCGGGAAAAAACTGGCTACGTTCAGTATTGCCACCAGCGAGAGCTACCGGAATGCAAAGGGTGAAAAGGTAACGGAAACCCAATGGCACCGGGTGGTTGCCTGGGGGAAACTCGCAGAGATCGCTGAAAAGTACTTTGATAAGGGAAAAGAAGTGGCGATTGAGGGCAAACTGGTTAGCCGGAGTTACCAGGATAAGGAGGGCCAGAAGAAATACATCACCGAAGTACAGGCTGGTGAGATGTTGATGTTGGGCGCTAAAGGTAAAGATGAATAAACCCGGCCTTCCACAATTAATGGGATAGACTTTAGAAAGTCTATCCCATTAAATTCTTTTAGGCGTCACCAGACTTTTAATGCCACCATTTTAAGGGATCCCATTTATTCCAACCCTTCCATTCTAGTACTGTTGTGCAGCAAATATGCTTGGCCATACCTAATTATTGGTTGCCCCACTGGTTCTAAGGAGTACTGCTCGTTCTTTGGAGTACTACCCGTGGTTGCTGGTCTGGCCATTCTTGGAAGCAGGTCTTTGACCCGGCACTCATTCAAACCGGTCGGCCCAACTTTCTTCCCATATCGCGCGCAGAATTATTGTTATTACGATCCTGTTATTCTTAAAAGTTAGGGTAAAAACCCGGAGATGGATATGACATGGGAAGATGATTTATCCCCTATCTCATGAACCGGTAACCCTATTTAATTAATGTATTTGCCTTCCCTTCGATAAGCTTTCCTGGAATAGACTAGTCCACTCCCGTCTGTCTGATCCTTTAATTCCCAATGAAGATAATCCCGCAATGCAGAACCAAAAGGAACAGGCTGGGTGGTACGATCCTTTATTTCTACATTTTTCATTGGAAGATGTTCGCATTGATCCAACCGATAAACCGGGTTCCGCCATCGTTTATCGGAACGCCGCATAAGGTTTTGAAAGGATCAAACTCCCCGCCAGCTTATTTCAATTAGCCAAAGTCAGGAATACCTTTAAATGGCTATAGGGTAATGGTTCCAATAATTCACTGATCTAATATTGTCACACCGAGAGATGTCCTCAAGTTTATTCAACATTCATCGTTAATTATTCACATTTAGATTCTATAGACTTGCAGCATTAAAGTTTATATCTATCTTTCATTAACGAATAACCCATGAGCACACTTACTAACCCCACCCACCGCGTCATCAGCAATCATGGGATTGCAGAAATGAGACAGCGGTTATCCAATGAACAAAACGCATTATTTGCACTTCAATCATTTCATCCCGGTGAGGTGATTGCTGAGTTTTGGGCCGGGACCATAGCCTCCGAACCCACCTACCTGACCGTCCAGGTTGATGCCGGTAAGCATATCACCCTGCAACCGGAATTTCTCCAGTATATCAACCATAGCTGCGAACCCAATGTGTTTTTTGATACCAGGCTCATGAAGCTTTTCGCCCTTCGGGAAATCCGCAACGGGGATGAACTAACCTTTTTTTACCCTTCAACAGAATGGCAAATGACACAACCTTTCAGCTGTTATTGCGGTCATGTCAACTGCCTCGGTGATATTAAAGGAGCCGCTTATTTAGCTGAAGATATTTTAAAGCAGTACCGGCTTACGGACTTTATTCAACAACAACTGGCCAAACGAGCAGCCAGGAAAGTAGCATGATTGCATGAGCCTAACGGAAGCCACTCGTTTATTAAGACCTTACCATATTTGGGTGCTGGCACCTTACCTGGAGTCAGATGATCCCAATATCCAACACTATTATGATTTTACCCATAGCATTGCTGAGTATACCCGGGTGTTTGATGAACTAAGGGTCAGCTGGAAATGGCAACCTGTAACAATACAGAATTACCGGGAAATTATCCGGAATATAGCAGCCAGTGCTAATGGTAAAACTCCCCTTGTTCTTAATCTTTGTGACGGCGACGAAGTTAATGGCACCCCTGGTATATCTGTAATCCGCGAGCTCAATAAACAAGGTCTTATCTATACGGGTTCGGATGAACATTTTTACCAGGTAACCACTTCCAAGATACCCATGAAAAAGGCTTTTGATAAAGCCGGGGTATCGAATGCTCCCTGGAGAGTAATTAATAACAAGAAAGGGTCGGTGCGGGGGATCTGTAAGAGGGTCGGCGTTCCGCTCCTGATCAAGCCTGCTGTATCTGGGGGAAGCATGGGGGTTTCCGTTAAAAATGTCGTGCACTCCGAGGAAGAATTGCTGGCAAGGGTAGAACAGATCCATCAAGGTTACCGGGGTTGGAACCTATTGGTCGATGGCTTATTTGTGGAACAGTTTATAACTGGCCCTGAGTTTACAACCTTTATAACCGGTTCAGCCGATGATCCGGCGAATTGCAGAGTTTATGAACCTGTTGAAAGGGTTTTTCACCCCTCCCTGCCAAAAACAGAGAAATTTTTATCCTTTGACCGCCTATGGGAAATTTATGAAGATGAAAATCCCATGCCCGGAAATGAAAATTTTTATGAATACAGGCCAGCCGATGCCCGTCTTGTCGGGGAACTGAAGCAACTAAGTATGGACGCTTTTACTGCCTGTGGCGGGAAAGGGTATGCCCGGATTGATATCCGCATGGACGAGAATACAGGCCGGTTATATATGCTGGAGGTAAACGCACAATGCGGGCTGAGTGAAGATGAGGATTATACCTCTATAGGGGCTATTCTCAAAGTCTCGGGTGTTTCTTATAGTATGATAATTGGTGAAATCCTGAAAGATGCTTTGCGAAGAAGTATGAAGGCACCCGTTGTTAAGAAAACGGTGCACCCTAAAGGGGTTGCCAGGAAAGCAAGGGTCAAATAGGACGCTCCAAAATTTAATTCTAGATATTACCTTAGTGGATCATGAGAGTTTGTGTATTGCAACCGGATTATTCTACTACAGGAGTTGATTATAAAAATTATGATCCTCCCCGTGATCTGTCAGCCCTGCTCCCAGGCGACACAGTTGACACCATATTCCTTAATAAACTGACTACTTACCGGCAACTCAAGGAACTCGGGAAAAAAGACTATGATATTTTTGTCAACCTCTGTGAAGGCTACCTGGAATGGGAAGTGCCATCTATCGATGTAATCTTCACGCTTGAGCTGCTCAACCTGCCTTTCACTGGTCCTACTACCAAACTATATGATCCGCCTAAAGAATTAATGAAATACCTGGCCTTCTGCGAGGGCGTAAAAACTCCGGGCTATGTTTTAATTAACAGTGTGAAAGATATTGATGAGGCAATTGAGCATCTTTCTTTTCCATTATTTGTAAAACCGGCTAAGGCAGGCGACAGCCTTGGCGTAGATGAACATTCACTGGTTTATAACCGGCAGGAACTGGAGTATAAGATCGGATCTGTTCTTGATGAATATGGTCCACTCCTGGTGGAGGAATATATAGAAGGAAGGGAATTTACAGTCCTGGTTGCGGCGAACGAAGATGGCCAGAGTTGTACGGTATTTCGCCCCGTTGAATATTTATTTCCTGCAGGCCGTTCTTTTAAGACCTATGCCCTAAAAACTTCGGAGCTACATCCTGATTGTAACATTGGTTGCGAGGATCCCCTGCTGGATCAGCAACTTCGGGCTGTTACTGAAAGAATATTTAATGGTTTTAAGGGAGTAGGATATGCCCGTTTGGATTTCCGTGTAAATTCAAAGGGAGAGATTTATTTTCTTGAAATCAACTTTACATGTTCCGTATTTTATAAAGATGGCTATGAAGGTTCGGCTGATTTTATCTTGAAATTTGATGGCATCGGTCAGCGGGGTTTTCTACGTCATATTATCGCGGAAGGGATTGCCCGGCACAAGCGTAATAAAAAAGCCTTTGTCATGAAGGGCAATTCAATTGCGGGTTATGGCATTTACGCTAACAGGCTTATCCGGAAAGGGGAAACTATTTTTAAAGGCGAGGAAAAAGCACAGCGGATTGTAACCCGTCGACATGTTGAGCTGCATTGGAATGAGGATGAAAAGCTTCATTTCCGGCGTTACGCATACCCTGTCAGTAAAGAGCTTTTTATTTTATGGGACGAGGATCCTTCAGAGTGGGCGCCACAGAATCATAGTTGTGAGCCCAATACTTTTTTTAACGGACTCAATGTGCAGGCCTTGCGTGATATCCATGTTAATGAAGAACTGACCCTGGACTATACCACTTTCCTCGATGAGAATATGGAACCCTTTCATTGCCAGTGCGGGAGTAATTCCTGCAGGGGGTTGATAATGGGGACCAGGGATAACTCGCTAACCAAACGGGAAATGAACCTTAACGGAAATGAGACATTTAAAAGAAAACCCCGGGTTAGAATTAAGCAAACCCGTTAATATTAATTACCGGATTAGCTCTCACCTTCCCATATAAACCATAAGGATTTGAACATCGCTGGGATTGATTCCTGAAATCCGGCTGGCCTGGCCCAATGTTCTCGGTTTGATCCTTGTTAATTTCTCGCGGGCCTCGTTACCTAATGCAGTTATTCTTTTATAGTCAAAAGATTCAGGAATTTCCAAATCTTCCAACTGACTCATCCTTTGTACCAGGTCTTTTTCTTTTTCTATATAAACAGCATATTTTACCTGGATAGAGGCTTGCTCTATTGCTTCAGCCGGGTAACCGGACAACTGGTGCTGCAAGGAAGGGATCTCGGAAATCAGGTCTTCCAGTTCCACATCCGGCCTGAGTAAAGCTTTCTGAACTTTCTGTTTTTCCGAAATAACTGAAGAACCTATTTTTTCAAAGAAAGGATTTATCGTACCGGGTTCAACGGCAAACCCGTTCAGCACGGATTTAATTTCCTCAACCGCATTTCTTTTTTCTATTACTTTTTCAAACCGCTCTTTGGAAGCGAGACCTAATCGATAACTTTTTTCAGTTAATCTTAGATCCGCATTATCCTGCCTTAATAGTGTCCTGAATTCGGCCCGGGAAGTAAACATTCGGTAGGGCTCTTCCGTTCCTTTGCTGATGAGGTCATCGATTAAGACTCCAATATACGCCTCACTTCGTTTAAGAATAAAAGCTTCTTCCTGCCTGACTTTCTGATGGGCATTGATTCCGGCCATCAATCCCTGGCAAGCCGCTTCTTCATAGCCGGTCGTACCATTAATTTGCCCTGCAAAAAACAGATTATCAATCAGTTTTGTTTCAAGGCTATAATGCAGCTGGGTTGGTGGAAAGTAGTCGTATTCAATAGCATAACCGGGGCGAAATACCTTCACCTTTTCAAACCCCGGTATATTACGAAGAGCTTCGTATTGAACCTCTTCTGGCAAAGATGTCGAGAAGCCATTGACATATATCTCAACGGTATTCCAGCCTTCTGGTTCAATAAACAATTGATGCCTTTCTCTTTCCGCGAAGCGGTTAATCTTATCCTCGATGCTGGGACAATAGCGAGGTCCTACCCCATCAATCCGACCGGCAAACATAGGACTACGGTCAAATCCGGTTTTCAATATTTCATGAACAGTTTGATTCGTATAGGTTATCCAGCAGCTTCTTTGTTTCCGGGGTTTTATGGTATCAGTAAAAGAAAATCCAACAATTTCTGCATCGCCAGGCTGTTCTTCCATTTTACTATAGTCGAGGCTGCGCCCATCAATCCTGGGAGGTGTACCTGTTTTCAACCTGTCGCTCTCAAATCCTAAGGAAACCAATTGTTCTGTAATCCCAGTCGCCGCCTTCTCAGCCATTCTTCCGCCTCCAAAATTCTTTTCTCCTATATGGACGATGCCGTTTAAAAATGTCCCATTTGTTAGGACCACTGCCTTGCTTTTAATTTGATGTCCCAGTCCGGTCAAAACTCCGTTGACTTTCCCCTTTTCTATTAATAGTCCCTTTACCATATCCTGGTAAAAATCAATATTGGGAGTATTTTACAGCATCTCCCTCCATTTTAGGGAGAATAATATTCGGTCATTCTGCGCCCTGGGACTCCACATGGCAGGACCCTTAGACCGGTTCAACATCCGGAACTGGATCATGGAGAGATCTGTAACAATACCTGAATAACCACCCAAAGCATCTATTTCCCTAACAATCTGGCCTTTTGCGATCCCTCCCATTGCAGGATTGCAGCTCATTTGGGCAATTGTCTGCATATTCATGGTGATCAACAGCACTTTAGAGCCTAAATTGGCCGCAGCTGCCGCCGCTTCACAACCGGCATGACCAGCACCAACAACAATAACATCATAATCCTGGAACATAAGGGTTGCAAAGGTATCATCAATTCAGGGCTGGGCAAGGGTTCGTTATAAAATTAACTTGAGCTGCTATGTTCCACGGGAAACACTTGCAAATCGTTTCCCGTGGAACTATTTAAAATAAGCAGCCAGCAATTTTTCTTCCGCCTTCCTCATTTTAAGCTTTTGGGTGTTGTTTTTATCAGAATAACCACAAAGGTGCAGCACACCATGGAATATAACGCGATGAATTTCTGATTTATAGGATTGTTGAAGTAATTGGGCATTTTGCCTGACGCGATCTATACTGATATAGACTTCGCCGATTACAGCCGACCTTGGTTCGGATAGTTCAAACGTAATAATATCGGTATAGTAATCATGATCCAGGTAATCCTTGTTTATTTTTAAGAGCCGCCTATCGGTACAGAAAATGAAATTCAAGTTCTCCAGTTTTCGACCTTCATTATGAAAAACCTGTTCAATGAACTTTTTCAAGCCAGTCCGGTTGCTAAGTGAGAATTTTACCCTGTCAAAAAAGAAACAAACTTTTGATTGTGAATGAGAAGCCATAATTTCAAAATTCGTAAACAGGGCATTAATTACAATGCTAGTTTTGCTCTAACTCAGTAAAATGGAAAAAAAGTTATCTGAAATGGAACCCGGTCAGCAGGGGATTATTCAAAAATTCAATAATGATGACTTATTGTTGAAATTGATGGAAATGGGATGCCTGCCCGGGGAAAAGATAATACTGGAACAAGTTGCTCCCCTGGGGGGACCTATCTCCATTACTGTCTCCGGCTATTCATTAAGCCTGCGGCTAAATGAGGCCGAGAATATCCTTGTTGAAGTAAATGATTGATTTTCAATTGTTTTGATGAAAATAGGTCTTTATTTTGGCTCCTTTAACCCGGTTCATATCGGACACCTTATTATTGCTAATCATATACTCAATGAAACAGAGCTGGAGAAAATATGGATGGTAATCTCTCCACAGAACCCTTTTAAGCCATCACATGGTTTATTGAATGAGTATGATCGCCTGCACCTGGTAAGGCTGGCTACAGAAGACGACAACCGGATCAAAGCCTCCGATATTGAATTTACCCTGCCCAAACCTTCCTATACGGTAGATACGCTGGCTTTTCTTAACGAAAAATTCCCCGAACACCAGTTTTCCATTGTTATGGGCAGTGATAGTTTTCAAAACTTCCACAAATGGAAAAACTATAAAGTGATTATGGAGCGCTGTCCGATCTATGTTTACAGGCGGCCAGGTTTTGAAATTGAAAATGACCTCCAGGCAAACCTTCATATTGTGGAGGCGCCGCTATTACAAATTTCGGCTACTCATATACGGGAGTTGATAAAGGCGGGGAAGTCGATCCGCTATATGGTTCCACCCCGGGTGATCGAAGAAATTGAACGGGGTGGTTATTATAAAAAATAGTTCAGAAAATATAACCCAATAAGAGGCAGAACAATACAATGATCGGGGAGGCAATCCTGGTGAAATTGAGCAAGAGGAAAGTCCCTAATATAACCCCCACATTGATAAAACTCACCGTCTTCGGTTCAATCAGTGAAATGTCTTTCATGATATAAAAGGTGGAAGCGATCATGATCCCCACCACGGCAGCGTTGATCCCTTCCAGCGACCGGTATACCGCGGCATATTTTTTCAGGTTGTTCCAGATAGGAAAAAAAAACAATACCAGCAATGCACTCGGCAGGAATATGCCGATCGTACCGATCAGGCAACCGACTACCTGCATTTCCGTTCCCATATCTTTCAAAGCCATACCTCCCGTAAATGAACCGATGGAAAAAACCGGTCCTGGCATAGCCCTTACGATACCCATGCCTGTATACATTTCATCTTCATCAATCTGGATAACATTGGGATCCTTGTTGCGGATCGCTTCCGGCCTTACGCTCCATTGTTCGTACATCATCGGCATTAATACCTGGCCGCCGCCAAAAACCAGGCTGCCCATACGATAGGTATTTTCAAATAAGTTAATGGGCTTACGATGGGGCCAGTCATTTTTTCTTGCCGTTTCACTGATTACCCCTGCGGTGATAAAAATGATCCCGAAGAGCCAGAAATTCCACCACTTGATTTTTTTTGGTTTTTCTTCAACCTGGGGTATCCGCTTGCGGCTCAGGTTGGTAGAAAGGCCGCCCATTACGATCAGCAAAGGAAATATCCAGGGTTGCTTGAAAAATGAATAAGTAACAATAACCCCAACAATCATAATCACCCACGTAATTGTATTTCGGATAGCATGGGGGAATGCACTGACAGCTGCATAAACAAGGAAGCCGGCAGCCATGGGAGGAATAAATTTAAAAATATCGGTTCCCAGCTCTTTTTTATCAATATAATGAAGCAAAAAAGATAAGGCACCCATCATCACAGAGGCCGGCAGTATCCAGACCGCCAGGGTTAAGACAGCCAGGGGAACACCCCCTCTTTTATAGCCGATCAGGGTCAGTGTCTGGGTGGAAGAAGCGCCTGGAAGTAACTGGCAAAAGGCATTATACTCCATCAGTTCCTTCTCGGTTACATATGGTCGTTGCCGGACAAATGTCTTTATCATCATCCCTATATGCGCCTGGGGCCCGCCAAATGCAGTTAGACTATGCAGGAAAACTGCTTTCAGGAAAGAGGTATGGCGAAGCAGCATGGTGGTTTAAATATAGAAAAAAATAAGAAAGGCCCGCTTTCCTTCAATGCTGAAAATGATTTCCAGTAAATTCATACAAATTATAAACATGTGGAAATTACGGATAACAGCTGCCTGTTGCTTTATCACTGCATCAGTTTTCTCCCAAACTGATGCAAGCGGTTTAAAGGAGAAAATAGCGAAGGCTACTCATAACATCGAGTCACAATGCATTGCCTGGCGCAAACAAATTCACCAGTATCCCGAATTAGGCAACCGGGAGTTCAAAACAGCTAAACTGGTGGCTGATCATTTACGCAAGCTGGGAATGGAAGTAAAAGAAGGCGTTGCTAAAACCGGAGTCGTTGGGATATTAAAGGGTGGCAAGCCCGGCCCATGTATTGCGCTAAGGGCTGATATGGATGCCCTGCCAATTGTCGAAAGAGTAAATCTTCCTTTCGCATCAAAGGAACGTTCCAATTATAATGGCCAGGATGTAGGAGTGATGCATGCCTGCGGTCATGATACACATGTCGCTATCCTCATGAGTGCAGCCGAAATACTCTCAAGTCTGAAAAATGAATTAAAGGGCACAATTAAATTTATTTTTCAACCTTCCGAAGAAGGTCCGCCGGAAGGCGAAGAAGGCGGAGCTGCATTGATGGTGAAAGAGGGCGTGATGGAAAATCCAAAAGTAGATGCCATTTTCGGATTGCATATTGAATCAAATATCGAAGTGGGCCAAATCGAATACAAACCCGGGGCATTTATGGCTTCATCGGATTGGTTTACCATCAAAGTAAAAGGAAAAGGCAGTCACGGCTCACAACCCTGGCTGGGTGTTGATCCCATTGCCATTTCAGCCCAGATCATTGAAGGATTGCAAACCATTGTAAGCCGCCAGTCCGAACTAACCAAAGCACCTGTCGTGATCACCGTGGGAAAGATCCATAGTGGCGTTCGCAATAATATAATTCCCGAAGAATGTATTATGGATGGTACAATACGGACACTGGACAGCAAAATGCAACAGGACGTTTACGAAAGAATACGGAAAACTGTCACCTATATTGCCCAGGCCGGTGGCGCAACTGCCGAAGTCAGTTTTGATACAAAAACACTGGTGACCTATAATACACCGGAGCTGGTGAAAAAAATGATTCCCTCCCTTCAATCTGCTGCGGGCAGCAACCGGGTAAAGGAAAGAAACTGGGTTACGGGGGCTGAGGATTTTTCCTATTTTGGCACAAAAGCTCCTTCCTTCTTTTTTTATCTCGGGGGTATGCCCAAAGGCAATGACCCCGCTAAAGCACCCCCGCACCATACAGCCGAATTCTTTGTGGATGATGCAGGAATGAAAACGGGAATCAAGGCTTTTTGCCACCTCGTCATAGATTATATGAATATGAAGTAGAACTCTATTCCCCCGCTATAACGAACTGATCATGAAAAAGACCTTGTTGGTTTCCGTTGCCCTTGTTGCCCTCCTGGCAGCTGCTGCCCAAAAAACAGATAAAAAACTCACGCGGGAGTTGCAGGACATGATCCGCGGCTTTAATGGCGATATTGGCATTTATATAAAAAATCTGCGAACTGGAAAGACGGTCTCCATAAACGCGGATACAGTTTTTCCTACCGCCAGCATTGTTAAAGTTCCCATCCTCCTGGGCATTATGGATAAAATTGAAAAAGGCGAATTGAAATACGACCAGCAGCTCGTATACAAAGATTCATTATTGTATGCTGGTGTCGATATCCTGGGTTCTTTTAAAAATGAGGAAAAGGTATTATTGAAAAAAGTGATCATGCTGATGATGACCACCAGTGATAATACTGCCAGCTTATGGCTGCAAAGCCTGGCTGGCACCGGAACCCGCATCAATACCATCCTGGATAGCCTCGGTTTCTTATATACCAGGATAAATTCAAGAACCACGGGCCGTGAAAGCAATCGTACAAACTATGGATGGGGACAAACCACGCCCGCAGAGATGGGTCGTTTATACGAAATGATTTATAAAAATCAACTGTTCTCACCTGCAACAACCGATCGCATGCTGCGTATCATGGGAAGGAATTTTTGGGACCTGGATGAAGCCTTATCCCAGATACCACCCTATGTTGAAGTGTTTAGTAAAAACGGTTGCATAAATGCAGTGAGAAGCGAAGCCCTGCTGGTCAATGCCCCCAC
Organism: Chitinophagaceae bacterium; assembly: GCA_036277695.1. GTDB lineage: Bacteria > Bacteroidota > Bacteroidia > Chitinophagales > Chitinophagaceae > CADEDV01. The sequence continues at coordinate 1,665 of DASUMO010000329.1, read as the reverse complement.
CAACCCTTATATTTTTTGCATTTTTACCAAGAATAATAAGGATACCAGCTGGACTCATAGTAATGAGGCCTGGACACTTGCCCGAAAATTATCAGCCTTTCTATGGGATTATTTTGAACCAAAGGATAAATGGACAGCACCCGTGAAATGATTACCTGAACAGCTGGAAAACCAGCAGGCTCATCAGGTAAGCCAGGCCAGTCATATAAACCAGTTGTATAATAGGCCATTTCCAACTTCTCGTTTCCCTTTTTACCACGGCCAGCGTACTCATGCATTGCATGGCAAAAACATAAAAAATCATTAATGACAGACCGGAAGCTAGCGTAAAAACAGGTTGGCCGTTGGGTCTTACTGCCGCTTTCATTTTTTCTTTCAAGAGCAGTTCATTATCCGAGTCGCCCACACTATATAATGTTGCCATGGTTCCTACAAAGACCTCGCGGGCTGCAAAAGACGTGATCAGGGCGATCCCGATTTTCCAGTCAAACCCCAGGGGAGCGATGGCAGGTTCAATGCTTTTACCAAGAATTCCCGCATAGGAACTCTCCAGTTTGGCCGAATGAAATTCTTTGTCCAGCTTTTGAATATCAGCACCCGGTTTTTCTTTCAGGACTTCATATTCAGCCTCTATTTTATCAGTGCTGTTCCCGGGTCCAAAGGAACTAAGTGCCCACAATACCAGGCTGATCACCATGATCACTTTTCCCGCATCGAATACAAAAATCCGGGCTTTGCTGATCATAGTCCTGATGATATTATTCCAGCGGGGAGAACGATAGGTGGGGAGTTCAAGAATAAAAAAACTTTTTTCCTTTATATGTATAAACCATTTGGCTATATAAGATACTACCAGCGCCATCAGGAGTCCCAACAAATACAATCCCATCATCACCAGGCCCTGCACGCCCAGGAAACCTAATAGATAGGTTTTGGGTATCACCAACCCGATCAGGATGGTAAAAACAGGTAAACGGGCAGAGCAACTCATGAGTGGAGTAATCAATATAGTGAGCAATCGCTCCTTGCGGTTCTCGATATTCCGGGCACTCATGATGGCCGGTACCGCACAGGCGAACCCGCTGATCATCGGCATTACACTTTTCCCGTTCAACCCCACGCTGCGCATAATCCTGTCTGACAAAAAACTGATCCTGGCCATATAACCGGTGTCTTCGAGCAGCGTGATCAGCGCAAATAAGATCATGATCTGCGGAACAAAGATCAGGATACCACTCAGGCCGGCCAGTACCCCGTTTAACAATAAATCTGTCCAGCGATTTTCGGGTAAGTTGGTAGACAGGTATTGGTTGATTTCCGCAAAACCCCAGTCAATCAGGTCCATGGGATACTGTGCCAACCAGAAAATGCTTTGGAACAAAAGAAAGAGGACTCCCAGCAAAATCAAATAGCCCCAGCGACGGTGTAACAGTACATCATCCAGCTTTTCTGTAAAAAGAGTTTTTTGAAGTGGATCCGGCTCAGTGACAGCCATCTTCATAATATGCCGGATGCGGCTATAGCGTTGAAGAATTTCCTCTGCCTGTGTTTTGGTAGCATTGAAATTATTTTTGCGCTCAATATTTTCAATCTTTTCCTGCATGCCGGGAGCCAGTTCAAAATTTTCATGATTGATCAGGTAGTGGATGGCGGCATAATCGCTCA
>DASUMO010000328.1:0-7066 GCA_036277695.1 Chitinophagaceae bacterium | reverse complement strand
TGAGCAATACCGGGTCGGAATCAATATCCTCGTAACGGAGCATGGCTGCCAGCAGGAGGTTGACTTCGGAAACAGTACCATTCCTGTTCTTAATCACATTGCGTAAGGATTGGCCCAGGTAAAGATCGCTATGATCCGTGCAGGTAATATTATCCCTGACCCAACTGAATATTTTTTGAGCCTTCTGCAATTTTGTTTCTGAACCACTCAGCAAAGGCCTGGTAAAATCTTTGAGCCAGCCATTGTCTTTGGTAATCGGTTGCCCGAAATATTCTGCCTTCATCAGGTCGCTGGCCAGTTGGGACCAGCTGCCCATAATATTCCGGTATTGCAAAGGCGGGCGGTATTCTGATAATTGAAACTCGATTCGGGCCGTATAATTGTTTACCGTTGAAGTATAGGCCTCTTCTTTCAGGGCGGGCACGTTTTTGATCACCCAGCGATAATCCGTGTAAGCTGATTCAACCCTGACTCTTTCCGTGGGGCCTGTGCCTTCCGAAATGCCTACATTATAAGAAGTTTGCCCCTGTTTCCGCTCATTGATATCATATTTTAAATATCCCTGCGTTAGAAAGACATAATTGAAAAAAGCCGGCAGGCTCAGGTTGTACTCGCTCCAGAGCCGGGGATAAGCTCCCTGGAATTCCCAGGGTTGCAGGTTGCGGAGAAAATCCGAAATAATGGTATACTCAAACTCAATGATACTTCCCTCCTTAATATTGGGAAAAGTAAATTTCTTTATGACCAGGTTCTTATTGATCTTGTCCTTAAATACGCTGGCTTTAATATCCAGTTTGGTTTCTATCACCTTTCCATTCTCCAGGTTATAGGTTACCGCTTTCAGCCTATCGAGTTTTTCCTCATCGCTTCCATCTGCATATAAGGAAATGGAAACATTGGCGATATCATAACCGTTTTTATTCAGGATATGCACCCGCTTATAATGCTTGTACACCAGGGAAAACCAACCCTTGGAATTACCTTCAATATTGCTGGAACCAATATCGGCGAGGACTACAGCGGTTGCATTGCTGTCAATCTCGTAAACAGTCCGCCCAAAATCGGCGGCCGTTACATTTCCAAACTTGGTTTTTGTTTTTTCCTGGGCTGAGAGCGGTGCAAAAAATAGCAGTGCGAAAACCGGTAAAACCGACAATTTTCGTTTCATAGTTAGTGGTTGTTTAAGAATTTACATTGGATAAGTGGCTCAATTTTACATAAAAAAACGGAATTTGTCCACTGAAGGCGATCAATAACCGTCTATCCCTAAAAATAAATTCTTCAACAGGTGGATACCATAAGCAAAAATACGTGGCTGGTCCGGCAGGCCTCCTCCCGGCTGGGCTTTGATTATTGTGGTATCAGTAAGGCCGCCCGGTTGGATGATGATGCCCGGAGACTGGAGAACTGGCTAAGCAAGGGTTTGCATGGCAGCATGAAATACATGGAGAATTATTTTGATTTACGGGTTGATCCAACAAGGCTGGTTCCCGGTGCACTTTCGGTTATTACCCTTTTGCAAAACTATTTTCCTGCTCAGCGCCAAGAGCCCGGTAGCCCCCGGATCTCGAAATATGCTTTTGGCCAGGACTATCATGAAGTGATCCGGAAAAAACTCCAAACCCTGTTGGCAACATTAAGGGAAGACATTGGTGAAATACAGGGAAGGGGATTTGTGGATTCAGCCCCTGTCCTGGAAAGAAGCTGGGCCCAGCGGAGCGGTTTAGGTTGGGTCGGGAAAAATGGCAACCTGCTCACAAAACAAAGTGGATCTTTTTTTTTCATCGCAACTCTTATTACAGACCTGGAATTGCAATATGACGATCCCTTTGCAAAAGATTATTGCGGTAGTTGCAATCGTTGCATCGAAGCCTGCCCCACCCAGGCCATCCTGCCCGGGAAAGTGGTAGACGGCAGCCGTTGTATTTCTTATTTCACCATCGAATTAAAGGAATTAATGATTCCGGCTGAAATGAAAGGGAAATTTGAAAACTGGATGTTTGGCTGCGATACCTGCCAGGATGTTTGTCCCTGGAACCGTTTTAGCAAACCCAGCGCCGAATCGTCTTTTATGCCCATTCCTGAAATCCTTAATCTCTCTACTGCTGAATGGGAAGCCCTGACGGAGGAACAATTCAAAAAGATATTTAAACAATCACCTTTAAGGCGGGCAAAATTCAGCGGCATCCGCCGCAACCTGGATTTTATTAAAGACGAAAATTGAACATTATTTACCTGAGACCAGGGGTTGGTACCTGCATGTCAGATGCAAATACCAAACTACCCTGATGACTCAGTTGATTACTGACCCAAGCAATTCATAGTGATAAGGCATATCTCAATTTTTCGGTTTAGCCCGGCTATTGAATTCCCAGCTAATCCGTGTAAGAACTCTGCCCAGGTCATATCGTTTCTTATAAAGATCTTCCGGGCAGGGTTCAACCAGGCAGGGGTAGGTATACCCTGTCAGTTGGCTGATTCGTTTGTGACTGAATCCTGCACTTAACAGGAAATTGTGCGAACCACTAACCCTGACCCGGTATCCCATTCCCGCGTCCATATAAAAACCACCCGCATATTTATCCGTGGTAAGAAAGGGATGATCCCAGGTTACTGAAGCCTTTGTGTCAAAAGGAAAATTATAACCCCCGTTCAAATAAACAAATACGGAATTCATTTTACCAATACTATACCTCAGATCCCCAAATACCGGTATCGATTTAAATCTATACCAGTCGGCTCCCGCGCCAAGACCGGCAAAAAATCTTTCATAATTCACGCCACCAGACCATTGCAACAGGGGTTGAGCGGGGCTTTCGCCTGCTGCGATTCCGGCCGATAAAATACTGCTGAGGGAGCAGGAACAAGGTTTTTTTTGGGCCAATAAACCCAGGGGGAAAAATAGTATGATCATCCATTTCATGCGTATCATCATCAATTTTTATTTATAACGATCTTACTCAACAAACGAATATTATCCATTGATGTATAGTCATACTGATATAAGCCATCCTTCGCCACTACCAGGGCAATCCCAGCCCAGGCAATGACATCATAGGTATCAATCCCTGTTATTTGTTTTAACAGTTGAAGGTTGTGTACGTCTGCTGCATTATAGATCTTTAAGCCATCGCTGGCATCGCAGATAAAGAGGTAATTGCCATCCTTGGATAAACCGTGCGGGTTCTTCATGTTATAAACCTTCAGCAATTGGGGATTGCTGAGATTATTCAGTTGCAGGATATTGAGCTGGTTGGTGAAACCCTGGCAGGGTGTGCCCGAGCGAAGCGTAACATAAGCATAATCGTTATCAGCGATCACGGGGTCACAGGTCCGTACATGACTAAACTGTCCTGCCTGTACAGGGGCATCGGGGTTGCTAACATCATAAATGAACATTCCTGACATGGAACCGATGAACAATTTATTATTGAAAGGATAAATGGTTTCAATATCCCAGCCAATACCGACATTATTCGTTTTCACAGGGTCAGTGGGAGTGGAAATATTGAATACATCAAGATGCGACGTAGATACTGTATAAAGACGCTCGTTCATGATCGCAAACCTTGCCATGGAACCTCCCTGTCCAATCGGGGAAGAAGCAACTGATCGGGGGCCGCCTGACCCGGATGCATTAGCCAACGAAAAAACCCTGCCATCCATGGCCATTAACCAGCCCTGGTCGCAACTTCCGGTAATGGTTGTATCCTTGCGCACCCAGTCTGTAATAATACCCGTATTGATTCCAACAAAACCGCCTCCATAATAGCGGTTGGGGAAAATATTATCGATGAACTTTTTGACTGTTATACTCAACGGGTTGCTGATATCAATCGTAACCAGGTCGGTATAGAGATCAGCATAGAGTGTATTCCCTTTTACGGCCAGGTCCATATTCCCCGGAATATCAATAAAGGCCATATTCCTTGGCTGCGAAGGATTGCTGTTATCGATCACATGGATGCCGCGGTCCACATCATTGAGGAAAATATAATTACCCCTGATATAGAGTTTGCCGGGGTTGCGTACTTCCTGAGCAGGGTTGCTTTTAATATTGGCCCTCACCTCGTCCCTGGTCTTATACACCGGGACAAAATAAGAATAGGTATGTATCTCTTTACATTTGTCCTTTACACAGGCAGAAAAGCAAACAGGCAGTACTGCCAGCAGCAGGGCCGTTAATTTGACAACAGGATGCAGTCTCATAATAAGCAATTTGATCAATCTGACAACAGTAACAGGGCCGGCGTTGCATCAGCGCTTCGGAAATAAAAACCTGAGCCCGATGCTATAATTAATGAAATGAGAAGGGCTGTTACTGCTTTGTTTCAATAAAGGTGTGAACCCATATGAAACGGCTGGCAGTAATTCCAGGTTCAGTTTCTGTTGCGACAATAATGGAATGGCGAAGCCAGTGCTGCCCATCACCTGCGTTTTTCGGTAGGGACTGAAATCCCGGTAATACACCCCCTTGATGGGATCGTAATGAAGACCGCTAGAAGCGATGAGTTGTTGAAGTACTAATGCATTCTCCCAGCGCAGACCGAATTTATTCGATTTAAAAACCGTCCATGACAAACCGGCCCTTACACCCAATAAATGATAGTTATTGGAATAAGATCTTACAACAGTACCGGGAGCCTGGTAATAATCCCCTCCGCGCGTATTTGAACTAAATAAACTGCCTGCGCTATCTATATGTTTACCTACGTTGATCTTCGAGCGAAGATCAGTATACTCCAGACCAGCCAGCAGCATAAATCGTTTGGATATCTTTTTCTGTGCTGAGAGTTCAATCCCCCATGAAAATGTTTCATGCGGCACCTGCTGGGGAGGAACAACGGCAAAAGGAGCAAAATTGGTTCCTGAACCCGCGTTAGGACTGGCAAATACATCACGTGCATGAGTGCCGCCTTCAAAAATATTTCCCTCCCTTACATTGGATAGTCCCGGCTTCAATGCAATTGCGAATTCCCAAAGGGATTTTTTTCTCAGCTTAATGGGCTTTGCTGGTTCAGGACCAACGGAATCCGGTAAGACGAGGGGTGTTTCTTTTTTTATTTCCTCTATTTCAGCAAACAGTGTATCCTTACTTTCAGTTGGGGAAATGAAAGGTTGCTGAACAGGAATACCTTTCTTTTTTAGTAAACTATCTGAAAGACTATCAATTTTTGAACCTATGATTGTTCCGGGCAAGGTTTGATTGCGAGGATCAACAGGGGTATTAATACCTGGAACTGGAAATGATTGGTCGGGTTCAGGTTGCTGTATTGTTTCCTTTCTTGTTGCTGTGGATCCGGGTTTTGAACTGATTGTTGTAATGTTCCTTTCCGGTTGATTCAATGATTTTTTTATCCTGTTTTCGCTTTGAATGTTTTCTTTTACGGGTTCAGGTTGGTCCGTTTTATTAACCTGGTTAGTGGTATTCTTTTCTGATAATACAGGTACCTGTAAGCTTGAACTTTCTTTTTGTGGAATGGATTCATCTTCCGGGGCAGGTATAATCCCGGTTTGATTGGTAAGTTTCGTATCCCCGCTTTGTTGGGTAAATAAGTAATAACCCAGCATTCCACCTCCCAGGAGTACGGGAAGCAGCCACCAAAATATTATCCTTCTTCTTCTTTTGTCCCGGCGGATACGGGCTTCTACCTCCGTCCAAACCCCGGGGGAGGGACGAAGCTGCAGCTCTTCCATTTTTTGCTGCACCTGGTTCTCAAAATCATTGACCGGCATAATTCTCTTTTTTCGGTTCCATTGATAACTCTTCCAACCAGCTGATCAGGATAGCGCGGGCCCTGGCGTATTGAGAACGGGAAGTCCCATCACTGATACCCAGCATTTCCCCTATTTCAACATGCGTGTATCCTTCCACCGCATGTAAATTAAAAATGGTTTGATAGCCCTGTGGCAGCTGTCTTATCAGGTCAGCCAGTTGCTTGGCCTGCAGGTTGACTACGGGATTGTCATCGGCAACGGGATGCAGGGGTTGTTCCGTAAAGAACATCTCATCGCGGTATTTACGGTTGCGCTTCAGGAAATTCAATGCCGTATTTACCATGATGCGGCGAATCCAGCCCCCCAGCTCTCCTTCGAACTTAAATTGTTTCAAACCCAGGAATACTTTTACAAAACCCTCCTGCAAAACATCTTCGGCATCCTTCAGCGATTTGGTATAGCGATAGCATATCCCCAGCATGGTTTTAGCATACTGTTCATACAACTGCCGTTCTGCCTCGGGCTTCCCCCGGAGGCATTCCCTTACCAATTGGCGTTCATCCATAATCCCTGAGTCAGTTTGACTGACAACCCCTTTGCTTGATTCGTTGCACCGGCCTTCCTGTAAAAATCTTTCCCCGATTGCCCGGGGCCCGGTAGATTTGAGGTTAAAATTATCGTTTGTATACCAAAACCTTAAGCAGTCTGCAGGACCGGGACCGGGCAGTGATCTGGCACCCCTATACCCAGCATAAGAACATGCAACCGCTGATGGCCGTTGCCGGGGCTAAAGGAACCTGCATTTATGATGAATCTGGACGGGTTTATATTGATGCCATCAGCAGCTGGTGGACCAACCTGCATGGCCATTCACACCCTTATATCGCGGAAAAGCTCTATTCCCAGGCCCTGCAACTGGAACATGTAATATTTGCGGGTTGTACACATGAACCTGCCGTAGCATTGGCCGAACAATTGCTTCCCCTTTTGCCAGGTGATTTTTCCAAAGTTTTTTATTCCGATAATGGCTCCACCGCGGTAGAAGTGGCCTTAAAAATGGCTCTGCAATTTCAAAAAAACAAGGGCGCTCGCAAGAGGAATAAAATCATTGCACTGAAAAACGCTTATCATGGGGATACATTTGGCGCCATGAGTGTGAGTGAAAGAGGGATTTTCACATTGGCTTTTGAAGATTATTTATTTGATGTACTTTTTATCGAACCGGGCAGCGATTGGACCTTGCTGAAAATTGAATGGGATGCCATTGCCTGTTTTATTTATGAACCCCTGGTGCAGGGTGCCGGGGGTATGATCCTGTACGATGCCGAATGGCTGAACGAATTCATCT
>DASUMO010000327.1:0-6880 GCA_036277695.1 Chitinophagaceae bacterium | reverse complement strand
GAAATTTCCGTGTGGAAAAGTCTGTACACCGACTGGTCAAACTTCCGGTCAGTATCGCTATTAAATGAAATATCTGACATGATACTAGCCCCCTTACCTAAGGAATCATTTAACGCGCCAATAAATTGTGCGGCCGGGTTAACCAGGGCCCCGGAAATGGAAAAACCAGATTCATCTACTGGTATGGTTCCTGTAATCAATTGCGGAGTGTTGCCAATGGGCAGGAAGATATAGGCATTGTCGCCAGTTCCTTTTGGGGCAGAACTAACCAGGCATTCAATATCATTGAACTGGTGATACAAAATCGGAGGCCTGGACGCTGCCACTTTCACATTATCCCCAATCTTTTTACCCGATTGCAGTAAATAATCATATTGATTTTCTCTCCAGTTCAGACCCTGGGAACCTGCACCATAATAATTTCCTATATCCTGCCAGGTCCATCCTCCAGGTAAGGATTCCTTTTTCCATGGTTCTGTTTCAACAAAAAACGAATTGATCTTTTTTATTCCCGCGGCTTTAATGGCATTGGTCAATCTTTGATATACGGCGGCTTCTTTGGTAGTATTCCAGCGCCAGCTTCCAAAACTGGGATCCCCTGAGGGCTTAATGTATAGTAACACTCCATCTGAGTCTGCGGGAAAGTTCCGGAACCAGAATTGAGTTTTATACCTGAAATCCGATCCCAATAATTCAAATGCAGTCACACTGGTAATAATTTTTTGCGTGGAGGCTGGGGCCAATCCGACCCTGGAGTTTTTATCAAACAAAACCTTCCCGGTTTTAGCATCTACCACATAGAGTGAACTGATCGCGTAACGAAGCTGGCTGTCGGCTTCAAATTGCTGGAATGCCTTTTGCAGTTTTTGAGCCAGGGGTTGAGCCATTGAACCTATACCCATCATTATGAAGAGCAGGAAAAAAAAAGTTCTATGCATAGTATATCGCGTTGAGGCCGAAATTAGAAAGAATAAAATTTGAATAAGGGAAAATGAAGTTAAAGAACCCTTGTAGACGGAATCTTTCAGAATTGACAAAATATCCTAAATTTTTGACAAGCTTGTCTAGCCCGCGGAACTCAACCGGATTCCGGGTTCTCATTTTTTGAACGGATATTTGCCCCCAAAATTACTTCCTTGAAACCAGTAAATGCATCCATCATTACGATAGGTGATGAATTGTTAATAGGGCAGACCATTGACACCAATAGTGCCTTTATTTCCCAGGAACTAAACCGGATCGGGATCTGGGTAAGACGAAGGGTTGCGGTAGGTGATGATAAAGAGGAGATCCGCCGGGCCCTGGATGAAGAAGCTAAACTGTCGCAAATTATCATTATGACCGGTGGATTGGGTCCCACAGCCGATGACATTACCAAACCCCTGCTCTGTGAATATTTTGGCGGAAAAATGATAGTCAATGAAGACGTGCTGAATCACGTAAAATATCTTTTTGAGAAAGTCTACCGCCGGCCCGGTCCTATCCTGGAACGAAACCTAAAACAGGCCGAAGTTCCGGATAATTGTATCGTATTACATAATGCCCGTGGTTCGGCTCCGGGGATGTGGTTCAGCCCCCCCACCCCCCAAAGGGGGGATCAGGAAATCCATAAATCAGACAAGCATTACAGCTATACTATGGCGGACCCGATGATGTATGGGATGCTAAAAGATTTTGTAGCTACTCACAGAAACAATCCAACTGAAGCCGAAAAAGTATTATGGGAGATCGTGAGAGGAAAAAAAATGGCTGGATTTAAATTCAGAAGACTGCATATTATTTCAAATTACATTGCCGACTTTGTTTGCCTGCCTGAAAAATTCATCATTGAAGTCGACGGTCTTTACCATCAGTTACCTGAAAACAAAATTAGTGATGAAGAAAGAACCATTGAGTTAAAAAAACTGGGCTTTGAAGTATTACGATTTCAAAACAAACAAATACTTCATGATACAGATGAGGTAATAAATCTAATTATTAAAGAACTAAAGAAAAGGAAAATTCAACTGGCGGCGAGCCAAAATCCCCCCTTGGGGCGTGGGGGGGCTGAGAAGAAAATTTTCATCTCCCTCCCCGGCGTACCTCATGAGATGAAAGGGCTGATGACAGATCAGGTGATCCCCCGCCTGCTCAAGGAGTTTGTAATGCCTGCAATCGTTCATCGAACAGCATTTACTGCGGGACAGGGTGAATCCATGATCGCCGAGTTATTGATCCATTTCGAAGCATCACTGCCCTCCCATATTAAACTGGCTTATTTGCCCAACTATGGTATGGTAAAACTCCGGCTCACTTCCCAGGGAGATAATAAAGAGATGATGGAAAATGAGATAGAACCTTATTTCCGGGAATTGCAGGACCTGGTAAAAGAATGGTTGGTGAGCAATGAAGATGAAGGCCTTGAAGTGGTGATCGGGAAGATCCTGAAACAGCAAAATAAAACAATGGCAACTGCCGAAAGCTGCACCGGTGGTTATATTGCCCACCTTATCACAAGCGTCTCCGGATCATCCAGCTATTATAAAGGCAGCGTGATCAGCTATGCCAATGAGATCAAAGAAAATATCCTGGGCGTCAAACACGAAACCCTTGCAACCAAAGGCGCGGTAAGCGAAGAAACCGTGATTCAAATGGCAAAAGGAGCAATCGCTCAATTGGGAGTTGATTATGCGCTGGCTACTTCGGGTATCATGGGCCCTGATGGAGGAACACCGGAAAAACCGGTGGGTACGGTCTGGATTGCTGTCGCTAATAAAGAAAATAGTAAAACATTGCAGTTGCACCTGCGTTTTGACCGCCAGCGGAATATAAGTTTGACCGCATCCAATGCACTGAATTTTCTCAGAAAATTCATTTTGACTAACAGTTGATCGGGTGATATGACCAAAGTCATTACCTTTGGCCCTGTTTGAATAGCGGCTTCTTTTTAATGGAAGTTTCAGCTGTTCTGATACTTGGAACAAATAAATAATTTATGGCTATCGTTGATCTGGTCATGCCCAAGCTGGGTGAAAGCATTATGGAAGCCACCATCCTGAAGTGGCACAAACAACCGGGAGATCAAGTTAAGACGGATGAAACTGTACTGGAAATCGCTACAGACAAAGTGGACAGTGAAGTACCCAGCACTTCCTCGGGTATTATTGAAGAATTATTGTTTAATGTGAATGATGTCGTTCCTATCGGAACCGTTATAGCGAAAATTAGGACCAATGCGGCAGAACCCCTAAGCGCAAAACCCGTGGTATCTGCCCCTGTACAGGAATCCGTGGCTGCCCATGCCCCTGCTCAGGAGGCCGAAGTCGTTGAAACTATCAAGCATCAACCTCTTCATCACCAGGCCGGCACAACCAATGGATCTTCCAACCGCTTTTATTCCCCCCTGGTGCTGAATATTGCTGCCAGTGAAGGAATCAGTATGACGGAACTGGAAAAAATTCCCGGTACCGGTAATGAAGGCAGGGTAACCAAAAAAGATATTTTACAATGGGTGAGTGAGCGGAAGTCCAAACCCCCGCGCCCCCAGGCAGGCGTACAGGCTCGCGAAGAAAGCAGCAGCGCGCAACAGGCTTCCCTTGTCAAAGAAAGTTCGGCTCCATCACAGGATTCACGCCTTACTACCTATACCGGCAACGTAGAGATCATTGAAATGGACAGGATGCGTAAGCTGATCGCCGATCATATGGTCAGGAGCAAGCAGACCAGTCCCCATGTTACAAGCTTCACGGAAGCTGATGTAACCAATATGGTATTATGGCGCGAGAAGGTGAAAAAAGAATTCGAGAAAAGAGAAGGCACAAAAATCACTTTTACCCCTTTATTCATTGAGGCCATCGTTCGTTGCATCAAAAAATTTCCCCTGATCAATTGTTCACTCGACGGGGACAAGATCATCATTAAGAAAGATATCAATATAGGCATGGCTACTGCCCTTCCATCGGGTAATCTGATCGTCCCGGTTATCAAAAATGCCGACCAGCTAAATCTCGTTGGGTTAACCAAACAAGTCAATAACCTGGCGGATAATGCGCGGAATGGTAAACTCAGGGCAGATGATACCATGGGCGGCACCTTCACCATGACCAATGTGGGCAGCTTTGGCAGCCTGATGGGCACACCCATCATCAACCAGCCACAGGTGGCCATACTTGCCGTAGGTGCTATTAAAAAAAGACCTGTTGTCATTGAAACTCCTCATGGCGACAGCATTGCTATACGTCATATGATGTACCTGAGCATGAGTTATGATCATCGTATCGTGGATGGAAGCCTGGGTGCCACTTTCCTCACAGCCGTTGCCAAGGAATTGGAAAGCTTTAAAGTGGAACGCGAATACTAAATCGGGCTCATTACAGAAATTGAACCCTTTCTCCAGGGAATTAACTGACTATTACTGCCGGCATAACAGGTACCTATTTACCCGTTTCAGGATTGGACGGATACCCGTATTTCTTGCGTTCGAACAGCATCTTCTTTCCTTTTTTGGTAACGATGAAAAGATTATCGTATTCAGCGTCCTGTAAATCGCCCGGAACATCGTTACGGCCGGTCAATTTGTTGACCAGGTCATCTACCGTATTGGAATGACCCACCACCAAAACATTGCCTTTGGTGATGGATTTGATCTTTACAATAAAAGCATCCATTGAATCCCGGGAAGATGAATAGAGCCCGATAGATTGAATTTTATTCTGTTCCTGTAAAGGCTGAGCGGTGGAAATGGTGCGAAGGGTATTGGTAGAAAAAATATGGCGGATATTCTGGCCTTTTAATTCATCGCGTAAAACAAAAGCCCGCACTTTGCCTGCCTCCGATAGCGGTGGATTCGACTCCATCATTTTTCCCGGCTCCGGCGAAATGACGGCCTTTTCAGCATGGCGCACAATAAAATACTGCTGCGACTGGCAGCCCGTCAAAACCAGGGAAAAAAATAGCGCGTAAAACCTCATAATTGCTTTTTAACAGGTCAAATTTAAACCCCCTTTGCATTCTTTCGGTCTTTTTTGTAAATTAGTTAATGTCAAATTCAAGCTACTATGAAACAATTATCCGAAACCTGGTTTGCAGAAGGCCGGATCGATTTCGAGCTTAAAAAATATACGCTGCTCGCCTACCTGCAGGAGGTCAATAAATACTTTACGGAAAATAAACTCTATCCCCAGCTGGCGGATGTGATTTTCCATTACCATAATCTTGTCGCCTTCCGGGAAAATAAAAAATACCTGCAGGAGCATTTCCCCAAAAAATTAACAGGCGTTCAACTGGAAAAACTCCAGCTACTTTACGAGCAAATGATCGAAGACGATGAGCTGATGCAGGAGTTGGAAGACATTATCCATTATTCCGCAGCCAGGATCAAAAACACCATCCATAGCGGAACGGAGATCTATGAATTTGTGGAGGAAAAAATAAATATTACGCCCATTGGCATTATCCCGCTTGATACCCAGGAAGGTTATTTCTTTTTAAGCACAGGAGATACTCACCGCACGCATGTCTATCAATACAGGCTTTCCATTTTTGAGAAGCATGATGAGAAATACCGGAGTATCAAAACAGCATTTATTGACCAGTGGCATCGAGGGATCAGCAGCACCTATGAGCATATTAAGGCGGAACTGATCCGGGGCCGGCGGGACCTGCCCAACCCAGCTGTTTATTCCATTGAAACGGAATTATGCTTCCCGGTTGAGGAAACGCTTTTGCCTATTGCCAAAAGAACGCTGGTGAAGTTCATTACTGCAGCAGCTTGATTGTTGAATTTAGTTGAACAGTAGTTGAACAATGGTTTAACATCGTGGCGTGGTAATTCGAGGAAACATTTAAATACCGATTGGATGACAGTCGCCCCACCAACAAAGCTCCCAACACAACTATTCAACCACCGTTCAACTATTGTCTTAATCCACCAACTCCAACCCCCAATCCCTTCCCTTCTTTACCGCCGGTATACCCTCCACGATCCATTTAGGGGGTTTCTCAGCTTTTAACAGCCAATCGAAATACTGCTGCTCCCGGACCTGGATATCCTTTTTATTTTTTCTCTCCACCAGGTTATGCGCTTCACCGTTATAGTTCAGCAACCACACTTTTTTCCCAAGCCTCCGCATAGCCGTAAACAATTCAATACCCTGGTACCAGGGCACAGCGCCATCCGCATCATTATGCATGATGACCAGTGGTGTCTTTACTTTGGGTAAATGGAATAAGGGTGAATTTTCAATATAGAGCTGCGGTTTTTGCCATAGAGTTGCGCCGATACGGCTTTGGGTTTTTTCATATTGAAACTGCCTGTTGGCGCCGCTTTCCCAGCGAATACCTCCATAGGCACTGGTCATATTCGCCACCGGAGCACCCGCCCAGGCCGCTTTGAACATATCCGTCATTGTCACTAACTGTGCCACTTGTATACCACCCCAGCTTTGACCCTGGATGCCGATATTCTTTGCATCTACCCATTTATATTTTGTAAGATCCCTGGCGGCACTTACGACATAATTATAAGCACTTTTGGCCGGGTGCCCGATACTGTATCGGATATCCGGTGAAAACACCAGGTAGCCACGACTCACAAAAAATGAAATGTTCAGGCGGCTCCCCGTGGGTGCTGGCGGAATATAATCGTGCAGATTATTGGTATGTGTTTCGTAGAAATATAAAATCAGGGGATATTTTTTATTGGGATCAAAATTCCCGGGTTTATAAAGTATCCCTTCAGCCATTTTGCCGTTGAACGCTTTCCATTTATACAATTCGGCACTTCCCCAGTTATATTGCTGCTGCTGTTGATTTATAGAAGAAAGCTTTTTTTCAACGAGGTTGATTTTCAAACTGCCTGAAGGATCATTCTGCCGCTGGTGATAGTCTTCCACGATTTCAG
>DASUMO010000326.1:0-28851 GCA_036277695.1 Chitinophagaceae bacterium | reverse complement strand
GAAAAACAGCAGCAATTTTATTGGCCGGGCTGGCAAACGAACCTCGCCCTGTATATATTGTTATGCGGAATAACTGGACTGGCTGGCTATTTCGGGGCAAAGCGAAAAACAACCTCCTTGGGTTTCTCGTTTTTTTGCGATCAACATGTGCCTGTTCACTATGTTTCATATTTTATTACCCGGATCATTTACCTGGTCCTCTATGAGATTTTCTTCCGGGGCCTGTTTTTATACGCCTGCCTGGCACTGGTGGATGTCAAACTGGCCATTGCCATAAACATCTTTGTTTATTCGATAGCACATTGGTATAGCAACCGGCAGGAAGTCATCGGCTCCCTACCCTTTGGACTGATCCTATGCCTGCTTACGGTATGGTACGATTCGGTTTGGCCCGCCGTAGTATTACATCTTTCCCTGGCTTTGTCACATGATCTTACCCTTGTAATGATAAAAGAAAAAATCATTGCTTCTCCTTTTAACAGTTTACTTAAATCAAAAACGTAGTTTATGAAAATAATGATTACAGGCGCTACCGGGTATATTGGCCACAAGCTGGCCCTGGAAGCCGCCCGTCGCGGTTATACTGTTCATGCGCTGGTGAGAGACCCGCAATCAAAGTTATTCCCGCATCATCCTTCTATCATTCCTTTTAAAGGAGATGTAAGAGATAAAGCCTCAGTTGATGCGGCGATGCAAGGATGTGAAAAATTAATTCACGCCGCCGGCATTACCCGCTTCAATGATAAAGACCCTTCTATTTTTTATGCGGTCAATGTAGAAGGCACGAGAAATGTGCTAGAAGCAGCGCTCAGGAACGGAATAAAAAAAATGGTGTTTACCAGCACCGGTGCAGTCCTGGGTCCTTCGGGCAAGTACCCGATGAGTGAAAAAGATCCGCGGATCATAGCTTTTGAAAATGATTATGAAATTTCCAAACACTGGGCAGAGCAACTGGTAAAAGAATATTGCCGCAAAGGATTATTCGCAGTGATTGTTGCAGCCCCCAGGGTATACGGACCCGGACCTGATAGCGCAGCCGCCCCCATCAATAACCTGATCAAGAAAATACTGTCCATGAAAACAGGTTTTGTTCCCTCCTGCGTGGAAGTAGTAGCCAATTATGCATATGTGGATGATGTAGTCAACGGTCACTTTCTTGCACTCGACAAAGGCGTAGGCGGGGAAAAGTATATCCTGGGAGGTGAAAATATTTCTTACCAGACTTTTTTTAAAACCATACAAACTCATGCCGGGAAAAAGATCAGGCTGCTGCAAATACCGGTTGGGTTGATCAAGGCCTGGAGTGTTGTCCATTTGATGATTTATAAATTAACCGGCCGTTCTACGCAAGTATCGCCGCGGGTCGTTGATCGTATTCGTAAAAACCGGGCTTTGAGTTGCGAGAAGGCCCTGAAACAACTGGGCTACTGCATCACACCTTTTAACGAAGGCATCCACAAAACAATCCTTCACCTTCAAAACAAACCTTATGCATAATCCCGATTTTGTAATGATCACCGGTGCCAGCGAAGGTTTTGGTAAAGCACTTTCACTGGAATGTGCGAGCCGGCATATGAACCTGGCCCTGGTAGCCCTGCCAGGCGAAACCTTGCATGATCTTGCGCGTTTTATTGAAAAAGATTTTGGCGTAAGAGCCATTTGTTATGAACTTGATCTTACCAACAGGCAAGCCTGTTATCATCTCTTTGATACGATTCAAAAAGACGGAATAGTCCTGGATGCCCTGATCAATAATGCCGGCATAGGAGGCACCCATTTTTTTGCAGAGAAAGAGCCGGAGTATTTCCAGCGGCTAATTGAACTCAATGTCATGGCTCCTACCCTGCTCACGCACTTATTTCTCAAACAGGTTAAACCATTATCAAGGGCATTTATTTTAAATGTCAGCAGCCTGGCGGCCTGCATTTCTTTACCGCGCAAACAGGTTTACGGGGGCACCAAGTCTTACCTGCTGTCTTTCTCCAAAAGCCTGGCCTGGGAACTAAAGAAAAAAAACGTGCATGTCAGCACCATCTGCCCCGGGGGAATGAATACAACACTGTGGCAGCTGGTCCTGAACCGCAGCCTGAGTGGTATCAGCCGCTGGTCGGTAATGAACCCCGAAGATGTAGCCAATATCGCCATCGACGGAATGCTGAAAAAGAAAAAGCTGATCATACCGGGATGGTGGAACCGCTTTTTCATGGTCCTGGACAGGATCATGCCCTGCTTAATAAAAGAAAAACTGGCGGAAAAGGTTACCAACAAGCAGCCGAAATTTATTTTAACCAACTAAAAATCGCAAAATCTGCAAACCCTGGTTTATATAAGCGGCAAGAATTGGTTTCTGCAAATGCAATCCTATTTAGCGGGTCGATTGGCAAAAATTACTAAGCACGCTGTGCCAGCCTTACAATCCAATTTCCAGCGACTCATCATGCAACCTATTTTTAAACCATTGAAACGAACTGAACGAAGGTGAACTACATTGTGGTTTGCAGCGCATTGAATCGGTACTGCAACAAGTGTCTTCTTCCCTGCCTAAATCTTTCCCGGCTGTTTCCACTGCTTCATAGTTGTTGGTGATCCCTTGCATCTATTCGTACCCCTCTTTGTACTTTGGTCTGCTGCCCCCGAACCAGTACCTTTGCTGTTCTTTTTAACAGCAAAGCATGAGCCTACCTCTTTTATCAGAACAGGAACAACTCCGTCGTGAAAAACTGGCGGAGATGATCATGATGGGTATCGATCCCTACCCGGCCCCACTCTTTCCGGTCAGCAGCAACTCCGTATATATTAAAGAACACTATTCCGAAGAAAACAAACAGGACTTCGCTGATATCTGCATAGCCGGCCGCATCATGAGTGTAAGGGATATGGGAAAAGCCAATTTTGCCGTGCTGCAGGATGCCCATGGGAGAATACAACTTTATTTGCGCCGCGATGATATTTGCCCCGGTGAGGATAAGTCGCTTTATGATATTGTATGGAAAAAACTGATTGATATCGGCGATATCATTGGTGTAAGAGGTTATGCATTTATTACTAAAACTGGTGAGACTTCGATCCATGTAACCGAACTGACTGTCTTAAGTAAATCGCTCCGGCCATTGCCAGTGGTGAAAGAGGCCGAAGGTGAAACCTTTGATGCGGTCACCGACCCTGAATTCAGGTATCGCCAGCGTTATGCCGACCTGATCATCAACCCTTCCGTGAAAGAGGTATTTGTAAAAAGAACCAGGCTGGTCAACTCAATGCGCGAATTCCTCAATGAAAAAGGAGCGCTGGAAGTAGATACCCCGGTTTTACAAAGCATACCCGGAGGCGCCGCTGCCCGGCCTTTTATCACGCATCATAATGCGCTGGATATTCCCTTTTACCTGCGCATTGCCAATGAACTATATTTAAAAAGACTGATCGTTGGGGGATTTGACTGGGTCTATGAATTCAGCCGCAATTTCCGGAACGAAGGGATGGATCGTACACATAATCCCGAGTTTACCATCCTTGAGTTTTACACTGCATACAAGGATTATTTGTGGATGATGGAAACCACTGAACAACTCCTGGAAAAAGCGGCACAGGATGTTTGTGGCAGCACCGAGGTTCCCGTAGGAGATAAAACGATTTCGTTTAAAGCCCCCTTTGAAAGGGTCAGTATATACGACGCTATCAAAGAACATACTGGCTTTGATGTAAGTCATATGAGTGAAGAACATCTTCGCAGCGCCTGCCGCCAATTGAAAGTAGATACCGAAAAAAGCTGGGGAAGGGCCAAACTCATTGACGCCATCTTTGGCGAAAAATGTGAGAAGAATTTTATTCAGCCCACATTTATCATAGATTACCCTGTTGAGATGAGCCCGCTTACCAAACGTCACCGGAGCAAGCCCGGGTTGGTTGAACGATTTGAGTTAATGATCAATGGCAAAGAGATCGCCAATGCTTACAGCGAGCTGAACGACCCGATCGACCAACGGGAACGATTTGAAGAACAGGTGAAACTGATGGAGCGTGGTGACGATGAAGCCATGTTTATTGACTATGATTTCCTGCGCGCCCTTGAATACGGCATGCCGCCTACTTCAGGTATTGGATTTGGAATTGACCGTCTTTGCATGCTGCTGACCAACCAGACATCTATCCAGGATGTACTGTTTTTCCCCCAGATGCGGCCGGAGAATTTAGGCTAAGAGATAAAAGAGGGGAAAGAGGAAAAGAGGGAGATAAAGGTGGAGTTTTCTCATCTGCTCGCTTGAATTTTCAAATAGACCAAAGGTTTCCCATATGCCATGATAAGGCTATCTCACAGATTGCATTTCTCCTCTTTTTCTCCTATATCTCCTTTGACTCTTAGAATCAATCGACAAACAAATCAGTATATAGCTGTGCACCCGGCACTACAGAGTAGGAAGAAAGGTCCGTAATTCCTTCCGCAGCCAGTACATCTTCGTCAATAAAACAATTCCCGCTGCATTGGGAAGAGGGTTTATTGAAAATATACCAGGCCGCGTCCGCGAGTATGGCAGGTGTTCGGCTCATTTTGGCAAGAGCGTCTCCCCCCAATAAATTCCTGACGGCCGCGGTATCTATTGTCGTCCGGGGCCAGAGTGCATTGGAGGCGATATTATATTTTTTAAACTCCGCTGCCCAGCCCATGGCCATCATGCTCATATTATACTTACTGAGCGTGTACGCAATATGTCCCGCCAGCCATTTGGGATGCAGGTTTACCGGTGGCGATAATGTAAGAATATGACCATTTTCCGATTTTTTCAGGTGGGGAATGCAGGCTTTAGTAACAAAAAAAGTCCCCCGCACATTGATATCATGCATCAGGTCGAAACGCTTGGGTTCTGTTTGTTCTGTAGGCGTTAAGGAAATCGCTGAAGCATTATTGACAAGAATGTCAATTACCCCAAAACGCTCGGCAGCCTGGTTGACGGCATATTGGATCTGGTCTTCGGACCGGATATCACATTGAACCGGGAGGGCTTTACCACCTGCCGCTTCGATTTCGGCGGCGGCGGAGAAAATAGTTCCGCCCAATTTGACATTTTCTTCTGTTGATTTGGCAGCAACGATAATATTAGCTCCGTCTGCCGCCAGTTTTAATGCAATGGCTTTACCGATACCGCGACTGGCGCCGGTTATAAAAACAGTTTTGTTTTGCAATGACATAGATGGTAATTAAAGAATGAAGATAGAGATAGTTCGGTGTTATCCCACTGCCTCCACGTAATCCTACGGAAGAAAAATCTTCCCTAAACACGGGCTTCTTCTCTATGTGAATAGATTCAGGAAACATAGATTTGATCTGTTATTGAACCGGCCATGAGGCCTAAAAAAACCAACCCGTCCCGTTTCTGATCCAATATCCCGACCCGCAACTGCGGGAGATGAAAACTACTTGAGTGACTAAAAACCAAAAACCCGGTAAGTACCCGTCCTCAACGTAACTGCAAAGCCCGGACTGGCCAACCAGCCCGGGCTTTCTTTTATATCCGGCTTCCTGTTGCCATTTTTCGCCTCAATATTCTGGCAAAACAGGTTTGGTCTGAACGATCTCATCAATCCTTTGCATCAACTCCGGGTTCAATTTTTCAGCTGCCTTCACTGCTTCGAGGTTTTCCAGTAATTGTTCTTTTCGGGTAGCCCCAAGGATGGCTGTTGTAACATGAGGGTTTTTGATACACCAGCCAATGCTTAGCTGTGCCATGGTGATTCCCAACTCCCCGGCAAGGTCACCGAGTTGTTTAGCCCTGGCCAAAAAACTTTCCTGCATCCAGCGATCCTTCAGCCAATCAAAACCCCCCAGGGCAAAACGGCTCCCATCCGGCACACCATTATTATATTTCCCGCTTAGAAGTCCGGAAGCCAGCGGGCTCCAGGTAGTGGTTCCCATTCCTACGGTCTTAAAGATCATCAGGTATTCGTTCTCCATCTTATTTCGCTCCAGCAAATGATACTGGGGTTGTTCAACCGATGGCCCGATCAGGCCATTCTGTGCTGCCACGCGGTGTGCTTCCATGATCTCCACACCGCTCCATTCACTGGTTCCCCAATAGAGTATTTTTCCCTGCTGGATCAAATGATGCATGGTCCACACCACTTCTTCTATTGGTACACCCTTATCCGGCCGGTGGCAGAAATAGAGGTCCAGGTAATCCAGTTGCAAACGCGCCAAAGCCTCGTGACAGGCTTCCACCAAATGTTTACGGCTTAAACCGCTCTGGTTAGGTTTATTTTGTTTACCCCTCCAACCCCAAAAAGCCTTGGAGGAAATTACATAGGAGCTGCGTTCCCAGTTTTTCTTTTTCAATACACGACCCATCATCTTCTCACTCTCGCCCAGGGCATAGGCTTCCGCATTATCAAAAAAATTTACACCCTGCTCATAGGCGATGCCCATCAGTTCATCTGCGACACCATCATCAATCTGTTTATGAAAACTGATCCAGCTTCCGAAAGAAAGTACGCTTAATTGCAGGCCGGTCCTGCCCATGCGGCGATATTCCATATTATTTCCTTATTGTTTTGTTATGCTTGTGGAGTTATATCTCCGGAAGGAAACAAATCCTTTTATTCAAGTTTACACCTCAATCAACAACGATAAAAAGGGAACAAAGGTTTATTGTTCCAGGGTATTCTCATTATATTTTACAATTCCAGTTGGGTCCTTGAACGTAATGCTGCCCAGGTCCTGGGTAGCCACCATGCCTTTGCCACCATAGATATTCCGGTTGATGCCATGATAGGTTGCAAATTTATCCGTATAAAATAATTTGGCATTCTGGTCCCACCAGAGATCGGGGGCTTTCAGTGTATCACCTTTTATATTGATGACCACGACACTGTCGCGCAGATAAACCTTGTTCTGGTTTTCAAAATATTTCCCGTATTTGCTGTCAAGCCAGGTTTCTCTCCGGGTTGAGTCATCATAAAAATCACAATGCAGCGATTGCGGGAATTCCACGTATTGGGTATCTGCCATCACTCGTAACATCAGTGGCGCGGTGAGTTTTGCTTTCAGCTTTCCATCCTGGCTCAAATAACTTTCAATGTCCTTCGCCTCTTCCACCATGACCATTTCCTTTGTCCAAACCTCGATCTCTTTCGGATCATTTTCACAAGCGAAAAGAAAAAAGCAGCCCGTGAAAGCTGCTGTAAAAAATATAGTATGGATAAAACCGCGATTAGTCATACTTGCGTTTGATAAACCAGAGATCACTGAGCGAAAACCCGAGGGAGAATCGAAACAGGTTTTCCTTTAGCAAGTTATCATTATTTCCCCGCCTGATATATTCGAAAGCCAGGTTGATAAGGGTAACCTGGTTGAGGCTGGCGTAGGAACTCCTGAAATTGGCCACAGGCAATCCCAGGCCAAAACTGGCGCCAAACTGCTGCATTTTCTTTTGGACCCGGATATAATCGGGCCCTATAAAAAAGCCTGCCCGGTAAGCAACATTGCTGAAATAATTCTTTTTAGGAATGGGACGCAGCTGGGTGCCCACCCTTAACTCCCATTTATTGGCCACCTGGTCAGTTTGTCCGTAAAAACGGTAATCATCCCATTTGGTTTGCGAATAATCAATACCAAATAACCAACCGGCTTCCTGGGGCTGGGAATATTTTTCATATACAAACCCTACGGTATAAGAGGCGGGATAATCAATCTTTCCCTTGATATCGGATTTTATTGAAACACTGTCAAGCTGGGTATTGCCCAGGTTCTCGTCTATAAAAAAAGTTTCGCGTATCTGGTCCTGTTTACCATTCAATGTTTGCTTCCAGTTACCGTGAGCGCCTATCGTGAGGAACTGCTTTTTCTTTTCATTCAGCATAACCCGGTATTGCAATCCTGCATTAAAATAAAGATTTCCGAAAGTGGTCCTGGTTTCATAATTGGCGCGATAATACTCCACCGTATCGTTGAGCAGGGAACGCCGGGTGCTATAATCTTTTTTCCCGAAAAAATAACCGCCATTAAAACCCAGGGCCAGGCTCTGTGTTTCAATATCGTTTTTTTCTTTGCGGAATAGTTTGAATCCCGTTCCCAGTGAAGCCAGGTAGGATCCGCCATCACCATTGAATTCAGTATAGGCACTGTCAATTGGCAAACCCGTATTAGGATCTACCAGCCTTTCTAATTTGCCAATTTTATAACTGATGCGGGAAACCGGGCGCAATCCAAAACTCAGGCCCCAGTTTTTCCGCAATGGAATACCAACTTGTAAATGCGAAAACAGTGCATTATTTGCCACAAATTTGACAGGATTATTGGGTTCCCGCAAGGTGCGGCTTTCAAAATTCATCCCCAGGTCAAGGATGGCCCTGCCAGATGTCAGTTTACCTGATTTAGCTTCTTTGAATGATTGAAAATTCGCGTAAGAGGCAGGATTATTAAAGTTGATAGAAAATATATCGCTGTATGCAGCTGAAATACTACCCATACCCCTGCTATTGATATTCGTGGAAGGAACGAGGTCGCCAATTCCAATCCGTGTATAAGGTGAATTGTCCTGCGCCTGCAAATGGCAGGGTAAAAGGTTGAAAAAGAAAGCAACGAGTATAGCGCTTAAAGCAGGCAGTTTAAGGTATAAAGCATTGATTTTCTTAGGAGTTGTTGGCTTCACTGATAGCATAAAGACCCTTAAAGATTAAGTCAGGGTCTGCAAATATCTTGTTTTTAAGGTGGGAAGCCAAATGCACTAAATCACCACCGGTTAACAGGACGTTAAAGTTCCCGTAACGTTCTTTATAATTATCGATGAATCCATCCATTTCCTTCGCCGTTCCCAATACTGCTCCAGATAGCAAATTGGTCGTCGTATCATAACCAATCAGGGGAACATTACTGTCTGCTTTGATCAGGGGCAGCTTGGCTGTAAACTGGTGCATGGCCTTTAACCGCATTTCCATACCTGGTGAAATGGCTCCACCTAAAAACTCATGGTATTTATTGATAAAATTATAGGTGACACAGGTGCCCATTCCAATTACAAGGTTATTGGTGGTAGGATAGAAGTGAACAGCTGCAGCAGCAAGGGCCAGCCTGTCGGCGCCAATTGTTTCAGGTTTGCCCACAGGTGTTGTAAACGCGAGTTTGGTCAGGTGATTGAGCCGATGAAATCGCGTAGTGGCTGCAAGCAGGGATTCAACAGCAGGATTATGATCCACCACGGATGAAAGAATGGATTTTTGCGGGCGGTATGCACGCAAGAGTTGTTGAATGCTTTCGGATGAATCATCGTTCAACACGCGGCTTTCTTTCATTTCGTCGCGATAAAATACCGCCACTTTCTTGCGTGTATTGCCAAAATCAAAACAAAGTGTGGTGGGCATGCCTGTTTTTTTTGGGGCTAGGATTCAAGATTGAACCCGCTCAGGTTCTTAAAATGCCCGTTGAGTTTTATTTTTTCCTTTAACTGTTCCATACCGGCTACCATCGGGATCACTTTGGTAAGATGACGCTTCAGGTATTCCTGCCGCTGCCGTTCGTCTGTCAGCATCAATAACTCGTATTCTTCTTCCAGCGAAAGACCAATATGGTGTGCTACATCAAAACAGCGTATCTGATCGTCCGGTTTTTTAAAGTCCTTGGTCACTTTCAGCAGGGCATGCAGGTCGCGGATACCCTGCATCACTTTGCGCATCATCTCCGGGTTTCCCTGCTCATAGCTTTCAGGGTAGTTGACAATAGCCCCGCTGTACAATTTATCGGGAACTTCCTTTATAACTTCCAGGATCCGGAATACCCTGCCACCAACAGTTTTGATATCTATTTCCCCATTATCATGCACTTTGGATATTTCCAGTATTTCAACCAGCGAGCCGTAATCCTGTACTTTGTTTTCAATGACGGTGGGAATGCCAAATTGTTTCTTTTGCTCATGGCATTCCTTGATCAGCTGCTTGTAGCGGGCCTCGAATATGTGCAGGTTAAGCAGCTCACCAGGAAAAACCACGATGCCCAATGGAAATATGGGAATAAAATTCGTCATCCGATTTCTGTAAATACTAAGTTATTGAATCCCGGAGAAGCAGCAAAGGGCGAGAACTATCTTCCCCGGTCCTTATGATTTATCTTGCTTCTCCAGTTCTTTCAATCTTGCATATTTCAAAAAAGTATACCAGGCTGTCATTTTTGCGCAGATATATCCCGCGTGCCCGTCCAATATGCCAAGTTTCAATATATAATAATTAATAAATGTAAAGAGTGGAGATAACCTGATGGCAAACCAGGAAGATTTTTTTCCCTGTCGAAAATATTTTTCTGCATTCAAAAGGGCATAGTCTTTCATTTTTTGTGCATATTCTTCAATATCCTTCATGGTCCGGTGCAACACAAAGCCCTTTAAACGCTGCACTTTTGTGCCAGCCGGCATCAGTAGTGTTTCGTGAACGGGAGCTTGATCGAAATTCACCCGGTTTCGATTGAATAAACGAATATGATGATCGCCCCCCCATTCTCCATATTTTAGATAAACAGTTCCCAGGTAGTTGCGAAAAGAAAGATCATATACGATAAGGTCATTCACAGGTCGCCAGGCCAGCAGGGATTGCTTTAATTCATCATCAATCGCTTCATCAGCATCCAGGCTCAGGATCCAGTCATGCCGGGCCAGGGCCGTAGCTTTTTGTTTTGTTTTTCCAAAGCCCTCCCAGGCTCCCTCCTGCAATCTTACCCCATAACGGTGAACGATGACCTGTGTGCCATCCGTGCTTCCATTATCGTACACGACGATGTCATCGGTTAATCCCTGCAAACTCTCCAGTGTGCGGCCGATATTCTCCGCTTCATTTTTACAAACAATAACAACAGAAAACTCAGACATATCGCGCAAAGATTAAATCTTTTCCGTTACCATCCACTTCCAACCAACCAGTATGGCAATGCTGTAAACAAAAACGCCAAACTGCACTTCTAGCCCTATGTCAAAAAGGAAACTAAAAGCCGCCGTGGCATTCAGCGCATACCAGGGCAGGAGAAACCTGGCCTTGTAAAAGAAAGGGATGATCATAATAACAGTAAATAAAAGAAACCCTGTCCAGCCCAGGCCAGCACCATATAATAGCCACTCGCTACTGGGAAGGATTTTATCTTCTGCCAGCATGCCCGGATAGCGTTTTTGGTAAATACGATCAGCTTCCGTTTTAATATCGCCGAATCCAACTCCCTTCATGGGGTTTTCCTGCATGGTCTGCCAACCTGTTTTCAGGGAAATGACCCGCACAGCATCATTGGCGCCGGGCAGGTATTCTGCTTTATTTAAATAACTAAAATCATAACGGATATAATCGACGCGGTTCCGGAAGGAAGGCAGGACCAGGTAGGCTAAAACGGGAAGTGCAAAAAGGATGATCAATAATAGTGCCCCCTGCAGCCATTTTGTTTTCCTGATCACCAGCCAGGCAGACAGGAATATAAGCATGATATAAAAGGAGAATAATCCTGTTCGGGCAGCCAATATGTGCAGGAAAATAATGAGCCATGCGGTAACAAACGCTAAACTGATAGGCAACCATCCCCCGGCTTTTCTTTTTTGCCATGCCAGCCAGCCGGATAAACCGGCAGCTAACGCTACCAGCCAACTGAAGCGTACATGATCATTTTCCAGCGGTGTGATCATCGTCTTTGCCTTCAGGTAGGCTTCATGTACAGCCTTACTGTCATAAATATATTGCAACATGCACCAGCCGCTGGCCACTATCATAACCAGGATAAAAAACAAGGCCAGCCTTTCCCAATGCTTTTCAGCAAAACCAAAGGAAGTTGCAAAGGCCAATGGTAAAACCAATAAGGGTAATTTGATTCGCATGATATCCAGCCATTGTTCCTGGTCATCGCTCCATGCACCGGAAAGAAGGGGCAGCAGGAATAAAGCACTCATGCCTATTAACAGGGGGGAGCCGATAAATTTCCTGATCTGACCGGCAATATCCTGCTGTAACAATGAAACAATAACCAAGGCGATCATTGCGATAGACAAAACTGCTCTTGACAGAAACAAACCCGCCATCATGATGACAAGGATCCAAAAAATCAGAGTGCTTCGCCATTCATTCAGTAACTTGCCCGGCATAGTATTGTAAACGTACAACATCCCGTTCATTCAATGTGGCAGGAATTATTGCAGCAAGTTCAGCAGGGTGATGCCAGGGCACTGGCACGATGTATATCCTATATCGAGAATGAACAGCCGGGTTATGAGAAGCTATTGGAATCACTACCGCCAGGCAATACCCGCATTATTGGAATCACGGGCCCGCCGGGTGCAGGGAAGAGTACCCTGGTAGATGCATTAATAGGTTTATTGACTGCTGCCGGGAAAAAAGTAGGCGTGCTTTGTGTTGATCCTTCCTCCCCTTTCAACCTGGGTGCGGTATTGGGCGACCGTATCCGCATGAGTGACTGGTACACCCACCCCGATGTATTTATCCGCTCCCTTGCCACCCGGGGTTCAATGGGAGGTTTGCATCCCCGCATCCTCGAGATAACAGATCTCATGAAGGCATTCGGCTTTGATCATATCATTATTGAAACGGTGGGTGTAGGTCAAAGTGAAATAGAAATAGCAGGGCTGGCCGACCTGACCGTGGTGGTCATGGTACCTGAAGCCGGCGACGAGGTACAAACAATGAAGGCAGGTTTAATGGAAATCGCTGATATATTCGTCGTGAATAAAGCCGACCGTCCCGACGCCGACCTCTTTGTAAAAAACCTGCGACTGATGCTGGCGCCAGCCTTCAGCAAACATTATAATGAAGTGCCGGTGGTAAAAACCGTGGCAACCCAAAAACAGGGGATCAAAGAATTACTGGATATTATTCTTCATGAGCTTCAGAAAGCCCATGTATCCGATAAAAAATTCTGGTTGCTGGCAGAAAGGGCTTTTTTCCTCATCCAGCAAAAAAGGATGAAAGATATCCATAAGGCAGAACTGAAAAAGGAAATCGAGACTTGCTTTACAAAAGGTTCTTTTAATTTATACCGGTTCGTAGCCGGTAAATAGGCTTACCTGCCAAAATCCAACCTCTTTCCAGGTTTCATCGACCCGATCAAAACGTTCATCGAAAAAGTTTCGATTCCCACCCACCGGCTATTAGTTTTGATAGCATAATCAATCGGTATGAAAAAAATAGGGATACTCTCCACCATGCTCGTTCTGTTGGTTTTTCTCAACAGTTGTCTTACCACATTGCACCCGATTTTTACCCCTGCTGACCTGGTCTATAAACCCGAACTGATTGGGACCTGGAAAATTGTTGAGAACAAAAAAGAAAAATGGGCTGAGATCAACAGGTTGGCAGATGCTGATCCCCGGTTGCTCCCTGGAAAAACAGCTGCGATTAAAGACAAAGGATACCTCATTACTTATAAAGACAGCGCCAATACAATCAGCGAACGCTATATCGCCTTCCTGGCCCGTATAGGAAAACATCTGTACTTTGATTACTATCCTGCTGCTCTTCCCGTAACAAGCAAGATGGATGAATTTTACCTGGCTCATTTTGTAAAAATGCATATCCCTTACCGGCTAGAATTACAAAAAGAAGGCGGTTTCACTTTAAGCCAGCTGGAATCGGGCTATATGAATGAGTTGATCGAACAGAAAAAGATCCGGATCCGTCACGAAAAAAAAGAGGATGAAGATATAGTTATCACAGCTCCCACCAGCGAATTACAACAATATATACTAAAATATGGTGATGACCCCGAAGCCTATAGCGGTGAAAAAATAAGTTTTGCCAAAACCATTAACCCTAAATTATACTGATCATGAAATCAATTTTCATCATCATAACTTGTATCACGGCGTTGTTCCTTACCAGTTGCATAAGCAGCCTGCATCCCATAATCACGGCTGATAAAATCATCACAGATAACAGGATTACCGGCAGCTGGAGCAGCCAGGAAGGGGAGTACTTGGTGGAACCTTTCTTAAAAAGCAAGTTCTTCAACGAACACAAATCCCAGCTTTTTGGAGACAGTCCCCCAGCCGGTAAGGATTCCCTCTTGTTATTCCGCTCCTATGTGATCACATATAATAAAGAAGGTATCAAATATGAATTACTCGGAGCCCTGACCAGGATTGGCCAGAACCTGTTTATGAACCTGATACCCATCAATTCCAGTGCAATGCCGGGTAGTTATGACAATAGTCTTGATCCCCCTGGCAGTATTACCACTTATACAATAGCCAAAATAGAGATTTCAAATAATAACAGCCTGGTGCTGCATTTTATAGACGGGGGTTTTGTTTATGACCAGGTAATAGCCGGTCGTATGAAGATCAAACATGAAAAGGACGATCTTTTTGATACATTCATTATCACGGCATCCACGGCTGAGCTCCGGCAGTTTCTTGAAAAATATGGCCATGATAAACGGATCTTCAGCAAGGAAAATGGTTATACATTCACGCGTAAAAAGTAACGATGAAAGGGGTTTACCGCCAACTATACCATCCCCTTTGGAGAATACTACAGCACCTGTCATTCTGGGTGCTTTCCTTCTTTGTATTCCTGCATTTGTTCCGCACGGGCCCTTATCCCGAAAAGATTGATTACATCTATACCTTATTATTTCATGCCAGTATTATGCCGGCGGTTTACCTGAACCTGGAACTGCTATTGCCAAAACTGGGAAATTATCGAAGGGGTTGGCTCTATATTTTGCTGGTACTGGTATTGATTGCCGGGTTTGCCTGGATCAATTATAGTTTTTTTGAACAATGGTCATCGAGTTTATTGCCTGACTATTTCTTTATCTCCTATTTCCGCTGGCAGGAAGTGGTGCTGATCTTCGCGGTTTATATCATTATTACCACTCTTTTGAAACTTTCCCGGTCCTGGTTCCGGGTAAACGAACTCCAAAGAGAATTACTGGAGAAGGAGCAGCTCCGGTCGCAAGTCGAATTAAAGGCATTGAAAGCCCAGATCAACCCGCATTTCTTTTTCAATACGCTGAACAGTATTTATTCAATGGCCATCGATCATGATGAACGCCTGCCGGGCACGGTATTACACCTGTCCGACCTGATGCGTTATGTGCTCTATGAAACGAAGGAGCGGTTTATTCCCCTGGAAAAAGAACTGGCTGTATTGCGGGATTATATTTCATTACAAAAATTACGTTCCAACCAGCAATTGCAGGTTGAACTGGTACAGGAAGGACAGGCAGATGGACAAGAGGTAGCACCTTTACTATTGATCAATTTCCTGGAAAATGCATTTAAGCATGGAGCCAAAGGAAGTTCGGGAAAGGCCTTTATCCGGATTCTTATTCAAATCCGGGAAAAACGCCTGATTTTTGAGGTCGAAAACAGTAAGGGAAAAATAGACCCGTCAACCGCCGCGGGATATAAAGGCATGGGTTTGGAAAATGCAGGCCGCCAACTGGAATTACTTTACCCGGGAAAACATGAACTGGCAGTTAAAGATACAGCCAATACTTACCTGGTAAAACTTCAACTGGAACTATGAGCCGTTATACCTGCATGATTGTGGAAGATGAACCCCTCGCGCAAAATGTGCTGATCAAATATATTGCCGAGCATCCTGCGTTGGAACTGGCAGCGGTTTGTTCAGATGGCCTCGAAGCCCAGCAGGTATTAAACCGTTTACCTGTCCAGATCCTGTTTGTTGATATCAACCTGCCCAAATTATCCGGTATCAATTTTATAAAAACCATGAACCGGCACCCGTTGGTGATCTTTACGACAGCTTATCCTGAATTTGCAGTGGAAGGTTTTGAACTGGATGCGACTGACTATTTATTAAAACCCTTTTCTTTTGAACGTTTTTTGAAAGCTGTAAATAAAGCCATCGAAAAACTGGGGCAGGCCTCAGCAATTTCTGCTAATAGCGAATTAGCAGCCACACCTTCCATTTTTTTGAAAGCGGATAAGAAAATGCACCATATCCGCCTGGATGATATTCATTATGTGGAAGCTGCCGGCGACTATATGAAATTAGTGATGGGCTCGGGAACGATTCTTGTTAATGAGACCATGAAGAATTTACAGGATACATTTCCTGCCAGTCATTTTATCCGGGTTCATAAAAGTTACCTGGTGGCGCTGGCTAAAATTCGTTTTGTGGAAGGTAATTATATACAAGTTGCCGACAAAAGTATTCCTATAGGTGCTACTTACAGGGAAGAAATAGGAATATTATTACAGGAACGCAGCAAAAAGTAAAGCATATCGTACAGCTTTCACTAATTACAATAGAAAGAATACGAGGCCGGGGCGGGGAAATCACGATGAACAAAACCAGTTAATCCCCTAGAAGATGCGTTAATTTTTTTCTATTTTGTGTGGAGTTCCACCACTATGAAAAAACCGAATATGCCCCGGCTCTACCTGGAAGCTGCATGCCTGTGGCTATTCTCCCTATTCCTTTTTTGTAATGCCCGTGCTCAAACCACTCCGATCAGTGGAATTGTCAATTCTTACCACAGTATT
The DNA here is from genome assembly GCA_036277695.1 of Chitinophagaceae bacterium. Classification (GTDB taxonomy): domain Bacteria; phylum Bacteroidota; class Bacteroidia; order Chitinophagales; family Chitinophagaceae; genus CADEDV01. Next base: position 12,379 of record DASUMO010000326.1, on the reverse strand, counting down.
ATCGAAGTACTCCCTGCAGAAGCTTGTGTGAGGGTATCCAATACCAGCGGCCTGGGACAGGCTGATAAGATTATGATCATCCAGATGAAGGGTGCCTCGCTTAATACAGCAAACCCAAACTCCAGCAGCTGGGGTGATACGACTGCACTGAATAATGCCGGCAATTATGAAATTAATTATATCTGCTCGGTAAGAGGTGATTCCGTTTTCCTGGTTTATAATTTACTAAATACCTACACAGCCCCCACTGGTAAAGTGCAGCTGGTTACGATTCCCGCCTGGCAAAATGCTGATGTGATTGATACGATCAAGGCTAAACCCTGGGACAATACCAGCGGCACCGGCGGCGTGATTGCATTTGATGTAATTGAAACCCTCACCCTCAATGCGCCCATTTATGCAGATTCATCGGGATACAGGGGTGGTGCTTTTTTTCAGCATAATGGTACTTGTAATTTTTTTAGTCCCGTCGGAACAGGCTATGCCTACGATGCAACCGGCGGTACTAACCAGAACGGTGCCTATAAAGGAGAAGGCGTTGGGGATGTGGCTGCCAATGTTGATGGTGGAAAAGGTCCTCCAGCCAATGGTGGTGGCGGAGGTAACAACCATAATAATAGTGGTGGTGGCGGCGCCAATCTCTTTACTGGCGGCCGCGGTGGGGGTAATAGCAGCAGCGGACCCAGCGGTTGCAATACGGCGAATAATATGGGCCTGGGCGGAAGAGCCCTGAGTAGCTGGAACGGGAAGAAGATTTTTCCAGGCGGTGGTGGTGGCGCCGGTCATAATAATAATGCGGTGTTTACGATTGGCGGAGGTAATGGTGGTGGCATTATTTTTATCCATGCCGCAACCTTAACCGGGAATGGTTATAAGATCAGTGCCGGCGGCGGTGCAGGTGGACAATCCCAGGGAGATGGAGCAGGTGGCGGCGGCGGAGGTGGTACAATTATCCTGGATATAAATACTTATTCGGGCAGCGCGATCATCCAGGCCAATGGTGGCAATGGCGGTAATTCAAATGATGTGATGACACCGGGCCGTTGCTTTGGCGGCGGAGGCGGCGGAAGCGGAGGTATGATCTATTTTACCGGGGCCACACCCGCAGTAACAATAACCGCGAACGGCGGAACAGGCGGTCTTGAAACACAAAGAGAAGCTACCTGTGCCGCGCCAGTCCCCGGCCTTGCCGGCAGCAATGGGCAATTAATTCCAAACTATGTTTACAGGCAGGCAACTGTTTTTGCCAGTGATTGTGGTATTATTCTCCCGGTGCGGCTGATATCTTTTTCTGCAACACTGCAGGGTGAAAAAGTAAAATTGAACTGGAGGATAGCTCATCCTGAACAGGTATCAGCATTCACCATTGAGCGAAAGGATAAGAATGGTCGATGGATTGGCATATATACGATAAGCGGGGTAGATACAACAGACCACTATATAGCAACAGATATTCATCCTCTCCCGGGTGAAAATTTATACCGACTAAACATCAGGGAAAAAGATAATTCCGTTTCATTCTCCCCTACACGCCGGATTGTTCTGGGATCCCGAAACGATTTTATCGTGTATCCCAACCCCAGCTCCGGGAAGATCACCCTATTGGGTCATTTTACCCAACCTGTTCTACTGCAGTTATTAAACCTTTCAGGCAAGCTGCTGATGCAAAAAAAGATCAGTCCAGACTCCCCGGAAACGGAGCTTCCTGTTTTACCCAAAGGCGTTTATGTATTACGGATTGATGATGTAACACAAAAACTGGTTATTCGCTAATCCCCATCACATCCGATCGGCGCACCCGGGGGAATTTCCTTATGCAGGGTGGGTTTTGCTTTCTCAGGCGTCTTGATTCGTTCAAGTGCCAGTAATAAATGTCCTTTATATAAGTTGCCGGCGCTGGTCTTGCTTTTTGTTTCAATAAAAGTTTTCAGGCTATTCAATGCATTTTGCAGACTGGCCTGAACGACGAAAGAATTATTTTCATTCATGCTTGCGGAAAGCAGGTAGGTCAGCAGGACCTGTTCAGTTTGCAGTTGAATTAAACCGGCCATGCCGCTTTTTCGGGGCGCTTTCCAGGTAACATTGACCAGGGTATTGACCATTTCACCTACTCCTAATCCATTATATTGAACTTCAAATTGGGCCATCCTGCTCAATCGCTGGGGATGAAACAAAAAAGATAAGGCAAGGTCTGCCGCTGTTTCCGCCGGTGCAAGGGCATCAAAGGCAAGTCCAGTCCTTTTGCGAAATAATTCCCTTGAAAAACTATAGCCGGCCGGTCTTGGAGGAATTAGTCTTACGATATGATCGGGTAATTCCAGGAAAGATGGATCCAGGCATGCAATAAGCGCATTCAATGCGTTGACCTGCTCTTGTTTTGATAAGGGTTTGGTGATTAACTGGCCATCTCCTTTTAGTGCATAGCTATAATGCATACCTCCTACCAGTTTGCTTACTGCTTCGGCCTGGTAACGATGAAAAAAATAAACCGGGACCAACAAATCTTCCAGCATGGCAAGGGGCATACCTGGTCTTATATTCTTTTCCCCGAATTGAGCCAGGGCCTTTGCGCGGATTTTATTTATTTCCGAAAGTTCTGTTACTGCATTCTCCCCGTTATCCCATAAATGGGCCTGGGGATGCATACCACCTGTTGCTCTTGCATCCTGGTCCGAAATAAACTGTAGTCCTTTTTTTGCAGCTTCAGCAAGAATTGCATTGAGAGCTTGTGCCTCATTGGTGCCGGGTGCAAATTCCCGGTATCCATAATTTATGGACACCTTATCCCATTCCCCGATTTTCTGATCATAGGCATCCGACAGGTCAATTTTACCTGCCTTATTCAACTTTACCAATGGATGCGGGTAATCCATAACACTGGCCCGGTTACTGACACTGGCGGCATAATTATGCATAAGCCCGATTGTATGCCCCACTTCATGTGCCGACAGTTGTTTCAATCGTTCCAATGCCATTTTCAGCATTCTGTCGTCCACAGGTTCCCCGTTTTCAAAAGGCGCGAGCAAACCTGTGGCAATAAGATAGTCCTGCCTGACCCGTAAAGAACCCAAACTCACATGCCCCTTGATGATTTCACCGGTACGGGGATCAATCACCGAGGCACCATAACTCCATCCGCGGGTAGAACGATGTACCCAATTGATCACATTATACCGGACATCCATTGGATCTGCCTCATCCGGTAATAAGCGCACCTGGAAAGCATTTTTGAATCCTGCTGCTTCAAAAGCCTGGTTCCACCAGCTGGCTCCTTCAAGCAAGGCAGTTCGGATAGGTTCGGGTGTACCATTATCAACATAGTATATTATAGGTTTTATCGCTTCACTTACAGCTGCTGAAGGATCTTTTTTCTGCAAGCGGTGCCTGAGGATAAAATATTTTTCAATGGGCGTCGATACAGGACTGCTATAGTCATAATAGGAAACAGGAATGAAACTGCTCCGCGGATCGAATATCCGCGGCATATAATTATCATCGGGTAATTGCACAAAGGAATGATGCAGCCTTAAACTGAGGGCTTCAGCGGATGGGGTTACGGACTGCACATAATTGCCTGCATTGCCATCTGTATTAACATAGGTGAGCGTTGCTTCAAATTCGGTATTCTGCGGGAAATTTTTTGTCCGGGGTAAATAAAGGGCCGAGCGGTTTTTATCGACAGAAAAATTTCCCTGCTGGCTGCTGCGCAGCCTGTTGACAACCTGCATGGCATCGCGCAATAAAAAATCAGTGGCATCCACCAGCCAGCGATTACCGGTTTCAGCCTCTGCCATAAAACCCCATAAGACCGATTGGGCAAAAGATTGTTCTACAGCTTTTTTTTCTGCAGGATCACTGGTTAGCGCCCTGTACTGGTAATTAGGTTGAACCAGCAGTATCTTCCTGCCTATTTTTGTAAACTTTACAATTCTTTCTGCACCCAATAATCCCCGGTCCAGGCCAATATCATTGGAACCAAGACCGGCCGGAAGTGAGTTGACATAGAGCAATTCCGTATCCGGCTTATCAATTTCCAGCCATAACTTACCGGCGTTTTCATCCCAATAAAAATCCAGGAAGCCTTCGTACTTCACGAAGGATTTTGTTTTTTCTTCAATAGGGGGTAGTGGTTGGGCTGTGCCAATAAAGGGTATTAAATAAAAAAGCAGGAAAAATTTTTGCATAAACTAATTTTTGCCTGCTCAAGTTAAGTATTGAAAAAAGAATTAGTCCTTACGATAGAGGTATAATTTATTATTATGACCGGATGGCGCAAAACCAGCTGGAATATTGAGCCCTGAAATAAGGTAAATGCGCACACCTCGCCTGCTGAACCGGTAAGAGCCCCCATCCTGGTTTTCCAGATGAGCAAAACCTCCCCAGCGGATAACCATGCCGCCCGCTTTGTTAACCGACATATCAGATTGCACGGCCTCGTAATTGATGTGGGAATAATAAAATGAATTCTCAGAGGGCCGGTAGATATAATACCTGTTCCCGGCAAACCTCCCTTCGGAATCGTATTCATTTACAAATAGCCACATTTCGGAGTCCGTCCAGACAGCATGTGTAATACTACCCGGCCATGTAATTCCACCGATATTTAGCGTGGTCCAGATATTAGTGGATGGGTTGTATTTATATAACTTCTGGTTATGATAGACCCATAGTTCATTGCCTGTCCATACCGCCGCAGACTTATTATAATAATCCCCCGCCGGGCACCGTGCGGAAATGCTCCACACATTGGTGTTGGGATTATAACGCGCTACCGTATCCTGGTAACCCAGAACGATCAGCGTTGAACCGGTCCAAAATACCCTATCCTTATTCCCGTCGGCCAACGGCGCATTGAGTGTTGATATAGAACTCCAGCTATTGGTGGCCGGGTTATAACGGGCTCCATTACTCAAAGCTGAACCATTTGAACCGCCCCAGATAACCATATTTGCACCAGTCCAGGCGGAAGCCGCGTTCATTCTTGCAGCCGGAGCTAATGCAAGGGAAGTAGTTGTCCAGGTATTGGTGGCCGGATTATATTTTCTTCCATTGTTGTTGAAAACAGCAAACCCGTTTGCCAGGTTTATCGAATCCAACCCGCCCCAAACGATGATTTCGGTACCGGTCCATACCGACGATGCATAAACGCGTTTCGTGGGAGCATTTAATGCCGGCAGGGGAGTCCAACTGTCCGTTGAAGGGTTATACATAGCCCCATCATTTAAGAAATGGATGCCTACATCTGCTCCAATCTGGTATCCTCCCCAGATAAAAAGTTGGGAACCGGTCCAGCTGGCACTATGACCTCCACGCGAAGCCGGTGCCGCAATTTTAGCTGTGTCTCCCGCCTCGTAGGTCGGTGCTGTTAAGTAAGGTTCACTGGTTTGGCTGGGAAAGGGCAAATAGCTGGTAAACATCGTTGGCATTTCTCCAAAAAATGAATACCCATTTGATTTTAATGGCTGACTATTGGGATCTGCACTACCCACAATTGTGCCGGCAGGAAGTCCACCTGACAACGCCGGTCCAAAACTTCCATTCCCTTTCAGTACATCATCCGCATTCCCGGTAAAGTTCATGCGCAATAAGTCGCCCTGCTCATTGGTTATAATCATGCCATTTCCCGGATTGGCCATGCCATCTACCCTGATATCTCCGGCAACATGCAATTTTTGCTGCGGATTGGTAGTACCGATGCCCACATTTTGTGCCTTCACAAGAAAATGCTGCAGCAATAAGGATGATAGCAATAAAAAATAATTTCTTTTCATGCTCATAAGATTAAGGTTGATTAGTTATCTGCTACTCGATGGATAGTGTTCAGGATAGGGATAAAAATTTCAGGAGCACCTGATTAAGGATTCTTTTGATCCAACCGGACAAAAAAGCGGCCTTGCGGCCGCCTGTTAATACTAGCTTGTCATGTTAATTCTTTGTTGCCGACATTGTCCCTTGCTCACCACCATTATTGGCCCAGGTGCCGCTTAACTTGTTTTGCGATTTGTCAACTGTTGCCTGCATCGTAACCACCGTACCGGAAGTAAATGTATAATCGCCAGTTAAAGCATTCCCGTTCAATTGCCAGTGCCCTGTAGCAGAAACTGATCCTGAACTGCTGATCCTTTCTAAAACACCACCCGGTTTAATGTTCATTCCAAAATAGCCCCCATTGCCGGTAGTACCTGTCCATTTGCCCTCGATAGAGAAAGGAGGAGTTGTGTCATTGTCTTTGTTGCAGGCCATAAAAAGGCTGGATAAAACCAGGGCCAGGAAAGTCATACGTAATATTTTCATTGATGAAGGTTTTTGCCCGCAAAGCGGGCGGTTAAGGTTTAAATGACCTGATAAAACTAATGCTGGCTCCCGCCTGATTGAAATGGCATTGAGCAGGCGGAAGAATTTCTTATGCAGGATGCAAAAAAATCCCTTTCATAAAAAGGGATCATCAATAGAAAAGGTCACTAATCAGAACCGGGAGAACATATCCATGAACTCCTGCCGCCTTGACCGGGAAATACTGACCGTAACATCATTATCCATGATCACATAACCTCCATCTCCCCGGACATATTTTTTGATATGATTGAGGTTGATCAGGTAAGAATGATGGATCCGGTAAAAATCGGGGCCGCTAAGCGTTTCGTCAATTTCTTTCAGCACTTTGGAGACAAGTATCTTCTTGCCATCCCTTAGTACAACAGATGTATAATTGCTTTCAGCCTGGCAATACAGAATATCCTGCGTAGGGACAAAGATCATCCCATCCCCTGTGGTCAGTGCAATCCGCTGGATAGTAGGACGGGCAGCCTGCCGGATACTCTGGAACAGGAGATCAAGCTGTTCTCTGGAAGGAGTGGTTTTTTTCTCTTCGATTCGCCGGATCGTTTCCTTGAGGTCTTCCGGGTCCACGGGTTTTAAAAGGTAGTTCAACGCGCTATACTTAAACGCCTTGATGGCAAACTGGTCATAAGCCGTACAGAAAACCACGTCGAAAAATAGTTTATCAAACTGCTCGAGCATATCGAAGCCGTTCATATGCGGCATTTCAATATCCAGGAAAATAACATCGGGTTTATATTTTTGAATGGCTTCAATACCCATGCCCGCCGCATTGCACATCGCCTCGATCTGCACCTGGGGGCAATAGGTTTTCAACAGCCATTCCATCATTTCAAGACTATTGCTTTCATCGTCGATAAGTACACAGCGTATCATACATTCAGTTTTTATTTAATTAGCCATCGGTTGAAAATTTAAAATTCAAAAGTCAAAATGTAAAATGAGCCCCCACTCACCACTCACTATTCACCCCCTCAAACCGGTATCTTCAAAATCACCCGGGTTCCCGCGCCGCCGCCGTTCCCGTTTTGAAGGTCAATGATCTCCACGCTGGCATTCAACTGGGCATGATTATTCAGCAGGCTGAGCCGGTTTTCGGTGAGCTGCATGCCCAATGATTTCCTGGAAGTGGCGGTCTTGCTTTTTAATTCCTGGGCTTTTTGCCGTCCCACTCCATTGTCTTCAATGATACATTGCAGCATTCCTTCGGTCTCCATACTCACTGCAATACTCAGGTGCCCATGGTTTTCCTTATGCAGCAATCCATGCCAGATGGCATTCTCCACGTAAGGCTGAATGATCAGCGGTGGCAATTCCACGCAATCAGTTCCCAGGCCAGGTGCCACCTTAATCTCATAACTGAACTTTTTATCAAAGCGCAGGGCTTCCATTTCTATATAGAGTTTCAGCGCCTCGAGTTCATTGGTAAGATTTACGTTCTTACTGTTGGAATTATCCAGGATCAGCCGGATCAGCTTGGCAAATTTTGTCAGGTAGAGCGAGGCGGTTACCTGTTCACTTTTCACGATATAGCGGTTGATCGAATTCAGGCAATTAAAAATAAAGTGCGGATTCATCTGTGCCCGCAGCGCCTGCATTTCCACCTCATTCATTTTTTGTTGTGTGCTCATTAGAATTTGCTGGGCCTGCCGTTTGGCATCTTCGGCCCTCACCCTTACAATTTTACTGGCACACAAGGAAGCGATGGTTGTGAGAATGGACAAATGCTTTTGAGTAAAGAATCCTTTTTTTGAGTGCTCGCAGTCGATAACTCCCAATATCTTCCCGTCGGCAATGAGCGGGACGCTGATCTCCGCATCCCTTCTTTCATCATCCACAATATAACGGGGATCTTTACGGGTATCGTTCACTATTTCTGCTTTCCCGCTCACGGCCACCGCCCCTACAATACCTTTTCCCAATGCTATTTCCAGCGGCTCATCAATCTGGTATTGCCGTGGACTCTTGGGACCATGCGCAGCTTTTTGAACCAATACATTTTTATCCTCATCCAGCAGGTAAATCACGCAATCTTCAAATTGCAGGCGCCCAATACAGTTTTTGGCTACATCCCAGAGTATGGCCTCTTCCGTTTGCTGCTCCGACATACTGCTGGCAAAATAATTGATAGCCTGTTCAGCTTCCAACTCCTCCTGCTTCTCCTGAATCTTCTTATCTCTGTTCTTGACAAATAAATAAATGACAAGGGAGGAAACCACCACGCTTAATATGATAAACCACCAGCTGGACCAGAAAGGTGTGGCAATCCGGAAAGAAAATTTATTTTGTGCATTCACCCAATCAACATTATTCAGGCTGGCCTGCACTTCAAGGGTATAATCGCCGGGCGATAATGAAGTAAATCGCACCAGACTATTATTGCCGGTTGAATACCAATCCTTATCGTAACCCGAGAGCCGGTACCGGTATTTCACTTTTGCCTGGTTGCTGAAATATGGAGTAATAAACTCTACCTCCACGGAACGCTGGGCATATTTCAACACCTGTTTTTTATCAAAAGAAAAAAGAAGGGAATCATTATTACCCAGGACAATTTTATGGATGTACACCTTCAATGAGTCATCTTGCACCGTATAATTTTCAGGATCCAGGTAGTTAATGCCATTCACTCCGCCGAATAACAATTTTCCATCCCTGTTCCGGAGCAGGCTATTATGATTAAATCCGTATCCCTGTACATTATCCGAGTAATCAAAAAGATTAAGTTTTGAAGTCATGGGATCAAAGCGGTAAATACCATTGGCGGAAGCAGCCCAGACCACGTTGTTCTTATCCTGGAAAATACTGTTAAGAACCATATTGTCAAACACGCCGGTATATTTCCTGATTTCAGTTTTTCCTTCCTGGTAGGCGGCAGTATAAAGTCCATCGGAGGTACTGAATAAAAAACGGTCATCGGCCGTTATAAAACCGCTGTTGATGGTTTTATCTTTGAGCGGCAGCTCCACTTTTTGCAGGTAATCCAGTTTAGCAGAGAGGCAATGCAGTTCATAACTGGTGGTAATCCAGATGATCCCGTTATTTCCCTGGAATGCACAACTGGCACTTTGACGGAAAGGCAATTTCAATAAACGAAAAATATTGGTCTTATGCTCCAGGTGATATATTCCATCCCTTGCCACAAATAAATGATCCCCCGACTGAAGCCTGAGGATATGACTAAAAAAATCACGACTGCTTTGTTTCTCTGTTTCAGGGCTATCGTACCTGGGGCGGGAAAATCGAAGATTGGTGGGCTCCAGTAACCAAACACCAAGGTCGGTAGGTGCAATCAGAATATTTCTACCATCAAATCCAATACCCCTTACCGAAGGATGTGCCAGGCGATCCGTTCTTCCCTGTGCGGGTAATATTACGATCCATTTATTTTTCTCCTTGTCGAAACTGGCCAGGCCATTGGCCGTTGCCAACCATAAATTCCCCCTATCATCCTCAATTATCTTCCGGATATTATCAATACTGGCGGGCAGGGAATCGGTCAGCTGTCGCACTCTCAGCAACCCGATAGAAGGCCGGTTTACTGCAAACCTGGCAACTCCATCAACAGTGGCGAGCCAGGCATAACCATCCTCGTCCAGGTATACCTGGTTCGAATAATCATTGGTAGACACTTTCCGGCCTTCGAGGAAGAAACGTGTTCGCCTGAATTTCTGTTCCACGCTACTGTATTCAAAAATCCCTTCCCTGGCCGATATTAAAAAAAGTCCGGGCTTTAGCCTTGTAATGCTCCGGATACTGAGAAAAGGAAATTGTTGATCCCTTAATTCAGGGGGTAGGTTAGCAGGGATAATTGTATTACGCGTGAAATTGTACCAATAAGAAGTATTATCCCAGGTGCTAACCAGGGCGCTGTCTGCATTCAACGGGTAAACCAGGTTTACATTTTTTTCCGGCAGGCTGTCAACCCGGTTCCTATCCAGGTCTATTCGATGTAAATGTTTACCGCGTCTCACAAATAGAATATTACCATAACTCCCGAATACCCGTACGCTATAAGGTTTTGGCAAGGGTATCGGGGTCCGCAACGGAAGGAATTTCTGTTGCTCCTTATTGTATTCAAAAAACGCTTTGGAAGTGAGTAGCCCGATCCTGTTACCAGGTAATCCGAAAATGTCACCGACCAGGAAAGAAGAGTCGGGGGAAGCGATGGCCACCTCCCTGAATTCCCTGCTGTTATCTGAATATTTAAAAACATGTTTATACGATGAGACCCAAATATTGCCATTTGGATCGCAGAAAAGGCGATTCAAATTCTCTTCGAGATCAAAGGTCATGGATTGTTTGCCGTCGAAGCGCTGCACCTGGCGCTGGTAAAGGATCCATAAAAACCCTTTATTATCCTTTGCCAGGGAAATGATCGTACCAGGCTGAATGCCTGTGGTATAATCAAATAGTTGCAGGTGGTAATCCGGTAATTGAGCTTTTCCCGGAATTGCCAGGAGCAGGCAAAAAAAGAGCTGGTACATCCAGGTTGGGAGAGGGATGGCAGACTCAGATTTCCCGGTATGATAGAAGAGCCTCAAAGTAATGCGTTTTGCCTTCTATAAAAATAACTTATTCTGCCGCAGCGTTCACCAGGGATAAGCCATTGACCAGGCTGTTGCGTAATCGGTAGTTTTCCTGAGCAGGCTGTCAGGTGTGCCGGTTATTTTTCCACCAGCGGTAGCCGATATACCCAACAATAGCGAAGGGGGTAAAGGCCAGGTAGAGAATACCGGAGTTCATTCCTTTGGCCGGCTTCTCACCCAGTTGCTGGGCGGTCTTTGTACAAATAGAACATTGCGCGAGCAAGTCCGGGGAGGGTAGTAAGAAGTATACCAGGAAGAAAAACACAATCAATACGCACTTTTTCATTATGGTATTTTGCTGCAAAAATAAGGCAGAATCAGTTCCCTGAATGCCTTTGTTTAGATATTCGACGGGATATACAACCCTTTAAAGTCCGGGTCCGGATGCAGAATACTGCTTCCAGCAACCATCGCCTCAGTCCCTTTTACTACCTGCTCGAAACTGGTTTTAGGAGGAAGCAGCATCGTCTACTTTCAACCTATTATTCACTTTAAACCTTATAAACATGAAAAATTTAAAGAGTTATTCCGTTATCCTTTTGATGCTGGGTGCGGGTCTGATGAGCTGTCAAAAAGAAAAAACAGATTCTTTACCGGCTCCTGCCATCACTACTATCAACCAGGGCAACGGGGTTATTGAAACCCTGCAACGCCAGCCTAACGGCAGCACCGTAGTTTTTTCCAACTGGATTACAAAAGTGGAATCCGACTGGACAGGGTTCGGGACTACTGAAATCAAAACGAGTATAAATACCTCCAGCTTAACTGATGCTGTGCGAGATCGCGGGTTGGTTCTGGTTTACTATGAAGATCCGGGCGGTCATGTACACTCTTTACCTTACACCAATCTTGAATTTTTACAAACCTTTGCTATGACCTTCATAACAGGAAAAATTGAGCTTTCCGTAAAAATTATGAATTCTGCCATATCAGGCATCATTGATATCAGGCTCCGGTATATACTTATCCCTGCTTCCTCATTTGGAAACGCAGGTTCGGAACGTTCGGTGCCACCCGTAGATTATAACAATTATGAAGCGGTCTGCGCATATTATGGATTACAGCAGTAATCACAAATTCTCTATAAACAATAAAGCATCTGTAAGGCTACAGATGCTTTATTTATATTTTAAAAAGATTTATCAGGCTGCTTCTGTTTCCATTTTCTTCTGCACTTTCTTTCTCTCTTCCTCATTCAGGATCACTTTGCGCATGCGGATAAAATTGGGTGTTACCTCAATGCATTCGTCATGTTGAATATATTCCATGCATTCTTCGAGTGACATCTGTGTCTTGGGAGCAATACGGGTTGCATCATCACTGCCGCTGGCGCGGTGGTTGGTGAGTTTTTTTCCTTCTGTTGCATTCACAACCAGGTCGCCCGGTTTGATATTTTCGGCAATGATCTGGCCCGCATACACATCTTCACCCGGATCGACGAAAAAAGTACC
>DASUMO010000325.1:0-6715 GCA_036277695.1 Chitinophagaceae bacterium | reverse complement strand
GCTGCTAAATGGACATGCGCGTTTTTAGCTCCAGGTATTTGTTGACCGTATTAACCGTGAGGTTTTCGGGAGTCGTTAAAATGGAAGGAATACCATTCATGTGCAGCTCTTTTACCATCAGCCTTTTTTCAAACGCAAATTTCTCGGCAATGGTTTTAATATAAATATCTTCCATGCTACCGGCTTTTTTATCCACCAGGGTTTTCAGCTCTGAATTCTCAAAAAATATGACCAGCAGCAGGTGATAATGGGCGATTTTTTTCAATGCCGGCAATTCCCGCTGCAGGCCTTCCAGCGATTCGAAGTTGGTGAACAGGATCAACAGGCTTCGGTTAGTGATCCGGTTCCTGATCACTGAAAACAATTTTTCATAATCCGGTTCCAGGAAACGGGTTTGCTGCCGGTATAATGCTTCCAGCACCAGGTTCATCTGGGTAGTTTTCTTATCAGCCAATAAAAATGTATCCAGGTTTTCTGCGAACGTGATCAACCCGGCTTTATCCTGCTTCACCAATGCCACATTCGAAAGTACCAGGGAAGCATTCACGGCATAATCCAGCAGGGTCATTCCGTCAAAGGGCATTTTCATCACCCGTCCTTTGTTGACCAGGCAATAGATCTGCTGGCTTCGTTCATCAGTATAATTGTTCACCATCAGGCTGTCCTTGCGGGCCGTAGCTTTCCAGTTGATGGTACGGTAATCATCCCCCCGCACATATTCCTTGATCTGTTCGAATTCCATGCTATGCCCTATTTTCCGGATACGCTTCACCCCTACTTCCTGCAGGCGGTTGCTGACAGCCAGCAAATGATATCGCCGCATTTGCACATAGGAGGGGTATACTTTGACTGTTTTTTGAGCGGGGAAAATATAGCGCCGCTTCACGAGTTGCAGCGGTCCATGTACATACACATTTATATTGTAAAATGTATACTCTCCCCTTGTTACCGGGCGGAGTGAATAACTGATCACCTCTTCGCCGTTGGTGGGCAACTGGGTTTTACGTAACCATTCTCTCTCCTGGAATTGAACGGGGAGTTCATCGATCACGCTGATACGGACCGGGAAACTATAGTGATTGGAGAACCGCAGTTCGATCTTGTTTGGATCGCCAATACTGAACCGTTCTCCCATCACCCGTTCGGCCTTAAATCCTACCCGCTTACTGAACAGGAGGATCGTATCAATAATAATGGCGATTAACAGCAACAAAAGAATCATTCCCCCTACCTGGAAAACCGGCGGGAAGAAAAAACTCAGCAAAAAAACTACCGCCGCCGACCCGGCGATATAGTAGCTGACACGGTTGAGGTAGAATGTTTGTAGCAAGTTGTTTTATGATTTTACGAATCCTGCGGTCGGAAATCGGAAGTCGGAGGTCGGAGACGTGATATTATAAATTTGATTTTTCTCTTACAACGTATGCCAGTTTTCATAAAGCCTGTAGATTTTGGTCCCCAGCTCATCACATTTTGAAATCAACATGGTAAATTCATCTTTTCCCAGGTACATACAATCCTGAGCAAAAGATAGCCATGCTTTTGTCTCTTCCAACGAACCCATTCCATAGACCAGGTGTTTTTTAAATTCATTTTCATATATCCTTTTTCCCAGCCTTCGGCAATATTAGCAGCAATGCCCCGGGAGGAACGTACTAACTGATCTGTTAATGAAAAGCGTTCCTCCTTAGGAAACTTACGTGGAGTTTTAAAAATATCCATTGCCAACCGGTAGGACAAGACATAAACCTCCAAATCCAAAACCGTTTTGATCATAGAATCTATTTAACTATCCTGATAATGAAATTACACAACCCTTATGCTACTTCATACCTCATACTTCATACCTCTTACCTCTTCTCCCTACCTCGGCACATCCATGCCCTGCACAATCTGTCGGATCACATCTGCTTCGCTAACGCCTTCCATTTCCTTATCGGGGGAAAGAATAATGCGGTGACGTAAAACGGGGATCAGCACTTCGCGGATATCTTCGGGGGTAACAAAATCACGGCCCTGCATGGCAGCGATGGCCTTGGATGCATTCATTACGGCCAGCGAGGCACGGGGTGAGGCACCCAGGTAGATCGATTTATGGTTACGGGTCTGGTGAACAAACCGTGCAATAAACTGCAATAATTTCTCTTCAATCAGAATTGTCTTGATTTGCTGTCGCAGGTTATTAACCTGCTGGGCTCCCAATACCGGTTTCACGATATCCTGTACGCTGGCATTACCCATATTGTGAAATTGAGTTAGTATGGTCAGTTCTTCACTCTCAGATGGATAAGGCACAACGATTTTAAACAGGAAACGGTCCAGTTGAGCTTCAGGAAGACGATAAGTTCCTTCCTGCTCCACAGGATTTTGCGTAGCCAATACCATGAAAGGGGAAGCCATAGGGTAGGTTTTACCATCAACGGAAGCCTGTCGTTCTTCCATGATCTCCAGCAAAGCTGATTGCGTTTTGGCCGGTGCCCGGTTGATTTCATCAACCAGGATAATATTGCTGAATACGGGGCCTTTTTTGAATTCAAACAAGGCTTCTTTGGGATTGAAAACCGGTGTACCCAGCACATCGGAAGGCATCAGGTCGGGTGTAAACTGCACCCTGGAAAAACCGGCGTCAACACTACGAGCCACCAATTTTGCCGTTAATGTTTTTGCAACCCCCGGAACACCTTCTATTAATACATGCCCATCTGCGAGAAGGGCAGCTATGATCAGTTTTACCATTTCATCCTGGCCAACGATCACCTTTTGTATCTCGGAACGGATGGAGAGGACAGCCTTATTCAGTTCAGTGAGATCCGTTCTTTGTTGAAACAATTGTTCTTCCATGCTTATGCTTTTTGATAAAATGTTTCCAGTTGTTTATGAAAAGAGGCCAGTTGCTTATCCGTGATGGCGCCTGCGTTGTCCAGGTGTTTGATGAACGAAACCAGTTCCTGCAATGCTTCCCACTCATATCCCGATTTAAATTGTAGTCTCCGTACAAAATCCTCATCCAGGTTGCCGGTAGGTATTTTATAACGGTTCCGTACATGCTCCAGGAAATAGGCGCCCATTTTGCGGGCGAGGTTCAGGTGATCGCCTTTATCATAATAAAGACGGCCGATGGTTTTAACAAAATCAAGCGAATCGTTACGGGGCTTTGTCATTACCGGGATCGGTCGTTGCTTGCGGCGCATCTCGAGTACTACATAGACCAGCAATACCAGCATAGCGGTTAGCAAAGCCCATTTTAAACCGGGGTATTGCAAAAGGGCGGAAAACCAACCCTTTCGTTGATCATCCTGTGGATAGGGATAACGTTTATTGATATAATATTCATCCCAGATTACCTTTTTCACAGAGGGAGAAATCACGGAAAGAATATTTTCATAATAATCCAGGTTGTTGCGGTTGAGAAGAAAATAATTGCTAAAAGCCAGGGGGGCCAGGTGAACGAATACATTCCCCCTGCCGGCTTTCAGATGGATAAAGTTCTTGTTCCCGTGATGATCATAACCCAGCACGGTGCTGGTCAACGTATCAACAGAAAGGAAATGACTGTCGAATCGATGACCGGGATAAGAAAACCGGCTATGCCTGGAAAAGGGCGGGCTTTGAAGTGAAACTACCAGTGAATCACTTTCAACCGGGCTGCCCGCACCCACTTCGGAAAAATCGAAATAACTAATGCTGCAATGGAAGAAATCCCTGGCGTCTTCTCCCATCACCATAGCGCTGATAAAAACATCATTCCCGTTTTTGGCGAATTCGAGCATCTTCTTCAGCTGGTATTCCTCGGCAAAAAATCGGGGCGATATGATCAGTAAGGCCTGCCCTTCCTTAAAAGCACTTAAGGAATCCCAGCGTCCTGGTTCCATTTTATCATATGCTATTTCTGCACCGGGGAAAATATGCTTCAGGTTCTGGTAAGCAATATAGGCGCCATAAGGGATTTTGTCACGCTTTCGCAACGTAATCCGCGGATCAAATATTTTTTGGTTCTCCTTATTACCAGTCAGCAATAAAAGAACTGCTGCCACAGCAACCAGGAAAAGGATAATATAGGGTGTCGCTTTCTTCAACTTTACCGGATTAAGGGTTTAAAATCCTCAAACTCTTTTTTAATGACCTGGTAGGTTTGGGGACTTACTTCAAACTGGCCATACCAGCTGTATTCATAATGCCGGGTGATGCGGAAGAAATCTTCGTAATACCGCGTAGCATACAATTGGGAGAGATAATCAAAATTCGTCCTGTCGTGTTTATACTGGATAATATTCTTCTCCGACAGGTTTTTTAACAGCTGCAGGAACATGAGGCGGATGGCGAGCCGGTAATTCCCCAAACCGGCAGCTTTATCAATTTCACGATTGAAATTAATCGAAAAGATATCCCCGGATTCCGGATCAGCCTGGTCACCATCAATAGTCTTATCCGGCCGCCGGAACAGGCGCACATTGCTATTGGCCAGGTAAAGGATCATGAATAGGGCAAACCCGCCGATGATGAAAATCCAGAGCAGGGATTGAAACCAGCGTTGATCAATAAACTTTGTTTTTTTCCTTTCTTCCTTAACCAGGAACTGCTTATTGGCGTACCAGAAATCCGGGTCGGCCCCCAATTTACTTATCACACTATCGGGTAGTTGCCTGAGTTGTAAGGAATCGAATCCACCCCCCGGGGATTTCGGAAGGAAATATTCATTCGTTTCTTCTATGCCCTGGCCTTCTTCTTCATCATATTCCGGTTCCGAACTAAAAAGGGTATCTGACAACAATACCGGGGTGGTATCGGTTGCCGAATCCGTTTGTGCCCCGCCATTGAAAAGAAACAATTGAAACAGGGCCAGCAACAGGATCTTTTGAACTACCCGGCAATAAAAACGGCATAAACACCGCGACTTATACTTCCTCCTCATGTAGTTGCATTTTCATTTTCCTGGCCAGGCGGATGGGATAAATAATAAAATACCAGATCACAAATACTACCGATACCGAAAAGATCAGGGTGGTGAGAAGGGAAACATCATTATATAAACGGGTGATAAACCCTTCAAAAAAGGCAGCCAGGGCAAATATAGGCATCAGCCCGATGATCATTTTCAAACCGTCTTTGGCACCCCGCTTAAAGGCATCGATCCGCCGGATGGTTCCCGGAAACAGGAAACTCTTGCCCAGCACAATACCCGAAGAAGCCGCCACGATGATAGCCGTTATTTCCAGGGTACCGTGCACAAAAACCACGAGCCAGAAATCCATTCCCAATCCCTGCGAAGCAAATAACTGGTCAAAGACTCCCACCATGATGCTGTTTTCACAAAGTATATAAATCGTGGGTACCCCGCAGAATATGCCTGCCGTAAAAGCCAGCAGGGAAACGCGGATATTATTGATCATGATCCCCAGCCAGCTCAGGATAGGATTACCATGTTCATATACGCCGAAGGGATTGCCCTTTTCAATGTTTTCCCGGGTCATGTCAATATACCCATCCCCCAATACATTACGGGCTATATTTTCATCGCGGGCAGCCGCGAAAAAACCAAAACTGAAAAATAACAGGAAGATGATCAATGTAAATAACATGACGCCATGGTGCTTGCGGAATGTCAGCGGCAGGTCATATTTCCAAAAACTGAGCAGGCGGTTGGATTCCTCTTTCCTGTTCTTATAAATACTGAGATAAATTTTAGAAGCTTCGGTGTTGATATAACGGGTGACTTTGCTGGAAGGGTAAAATGTTTTGGCATAGGCAAGATCGTCTACCAGTTGGGTAAAATCCCGGGCC
The DNA here is from genome assembly GCA_036277695.1 of Chitinophagaceae bacterium. Lineage (GTDB taxonomy): Bacteria > Bacteroidota > Bacteroidia > Chitinophagales > Chitinophagaceae > CADEDV01. The sequence goes on along the minus strand of DASUMO010000325.1, from coordinate 934 downwards.
ATTTCATCAGGGTCCTTCGAGGGCAGATGCTGATTCTTCAGCCAGCGATCTTTGTTCTTTTTTATAAACAGGGCTTCCCGCAATTCATCATGTTTGGGTCGTAAAATACTATTTTTATAAAAGCCGCAGGGATTAACAGAAGCTAAATATTCAAAAAATAGTATTTTACCTGCCAGAAAAAGCTGTCCTATGGGGGCGATCAAAATACCGACCAATTTTAATATCGAACTGGAGTTCGAGATCCCGGAATTCTACCGGCGAATGGTCGCCCTGCTGATCGACATGATCATTGAATATTTTTACCTGCGGATCGCCATTGAAATTTATTCTTCCATCAGCAGCAGTACTTCGGTTTTTGATGAAGACCGGCAGTATAATCTCTGGGCAATCGGGCTATTACTTTTTTTACCCATCATGATTTACCACGTGGTGCTGGAGATCACGATGAATGGGCAAAGCATTGGGAAAAAGATCATGGGGCTGCGCGTGGTAGACGAACATGGCGGTAAAGCAGGCATCAGCCAGTTCCTGATACGCTGGTTGTTACGGGTGTCAGATCTTTGGATCGTAATGCTGGTGTTATTCCTTGCCTCGGGACCTAATTTTGCCAATATCGAAACCATTTTTATTGTTCTTTTTGGGATGGGTTTCCTGTTAACGGATGTAATACTTGTTATTTCCTCCAAAAAAGGGCAGCGGATCGGTGATATCCTGGCGCACACGATCCTGATCCGCACCAATACGCGGTCAAATATTGAAGAAACCGTATTCCAGGAAGTCGCGGATAATTATATTCCTTCTTTTCCTCAGATCATGCAACTCAGTGACCGAGATATCAATGCCGTTAAAAGTATATTGGAGACGGCCCGCAAAAAGGGTGATTTTCAAATGGCTGCCAATGCCGCAGATAAAATAAAAAATCACCTGGTCATCC
>DASUMO010000324.1:0-3490 GCA_036277695.1 Chitinophagaceae bacterium | reverse complement strand
TTTTAATCCTGACCCTCCTCATATTACCATATGATATTATTCATATCATAATTGTTTTACAATCATATGACAATTGGTTGGAGTGGGAATACTTTTGTATCCGCAAAAAAATAGCTCTTTTTTTAATTAAAACTGCTTTTATGAAATCTCCAAAAGTCAGTAAATATATCTGGGTATTTACAACCATAGTCTTAGCAATCGGATATATAGTCAGTTGCACCAAAGATGACCAGGTTTTAGACATTCCTCAACCTATTAACAGCAGCACAGATCTTGTCGCCGTAAAAACTTCTGCCCCGCCCTCCATTGATGGGATAATCGATGATATGTGGCAAAACAGTCCCAAGCTCCAGTTCAGCACTGCCGTTCCGGAAGTAACCGGTGACGTTTTCAGGGGATATACGGGCAACATCATTCCCGCTGTTACTTTGCGTTCTGCATATGACGACAATAATATTTATTTCCTCGCAGAATGGGTTGATCCTACCCAATCACTAGTTCGGCAGCCCTGGTATTATGACCCGGTCACACAAAGGTGGGCACAGGAAAGCGGGAATCCAACATTTAGTTCCAGTGGTGCTATCACAAGACCGGCATATTATGAAGATAAAATTGCCTTTTTGTGGGATATTGATAAATCCGTTTCAGGTTGGAATAATGGCACCTGTTACAAATCCTGTCATACAGGTTTACCTGCCTCCGATGGATCAAGCAAGCACTTTACAAATTTCTCCACTGAAAGGATCGACATGTGGCACTGGAAATCTGTGAGAGGAGGAGTTAACGGAAATTTCCAATTTGATGACCAATACCAGGATAACACTTATCCGAATGGTAGAAAAAGTGATGCCGGCAACCAGGCTTATGCAGATAACAAACAAACTTTAACACTGAATGGTACGGGCACCAGTGTCAGTGTACCAAAGTATATTATACCTGGAAGAACAAATTATAACTGGATAATGGGATCAGAAACCACTGATGGCACAGCCAAAATCGTGACAGCCGTAGCCGGCGATGGGGTTCTGACATTAAGTGACGGCAGCAGCATTGACCCGAAAGTGGGCACCGATTATCAGAGAGTGGGTACAGGTGTTGGGTCAAAAGTGATTCCGGGGCTTGTGATCACTTCTTATACCAGCAGCCGGGGGGATATCACTTGCAAGTCATCCTATATAGCAGGTACAGGCTGGGTACTTGAATTTAAAAGAGCATTGAAAACAGGAGACACTGAAAAGAAGGACATTGATTTTTCATCGCTGGCCGACCAATACTTTGGATTCGCCATTTTTGAAAATGCGCAAATAGCGCACTCCATCAAACCCAACCTGGTATTGAAATTTAAAAAATAATGTGTAAGCCCGCTTCTGAAAACCTAAAAAGTAATATCATGTTACATCATAAAAAATTATACTGGTTTTTGGCTGGCTTAACAATTCTATTGCTTGCCGGTTGTTACAAAGACAAAACAGTAATTTTTGATACCGGTGAAGAAATAACCAGGCCAGTTGGTTTTGCCAGTGACATCATCCCCATCTTTAACAGCAGTTGTAATACCAGCGGTTGCCATAGCGCCGGCGGTAAATCGCCTGATTTGACTTCCGCCAACGCCTATAGTGCGTTAATGAATGGAAATTTTGTGAACACCGGTGATCCCCAAAGCAGTGAATTATATTACTGGATGACCGGCAAACGCGGTACACCAATGCCGGTTAGTGGTATCAATAAGGATTTTAACGCGCTTGTACTTGCCTGGATCAAACAGGGTGCGCAAAACAATTAAACTCTGCATTATGAAAAAGCTTATCAATAGATTATTTTCCCCCCCAACCGGTCGTTGTTTCACACTGGTCCTGCTGTTATGCCTTTTTAACGGTCTTGCAGTTGCCCAGGATGAAACAACGGAAGCAAGTCCAGCCAGGAAAATCAAACCCGTTAAAAACACCTTTGAAAGTGTGTGGTTAATGGATAATCAAACAGTGATGGTGCCCATAAAGGGTACCCTGGAAATGGACATCCAGCACCGGTTCGGTACAGTAGATAATGGAAAGAAAGATGTTTGGGGGTTGTTTGCTCCGTCGAATATCCGGCTTGGGCTCAGCTATGCACCTCTCGAAAAATTGTTCCTGGGCGCCGGTATCACCAAGGAAAGGACCCAAATCGATTTCAACGCTAAGTACGCATTACTAAAACAATCAAAAGGCAAGATGCCGGTTAGCGTTACCTATTTTGCCAATATGGTTATTGATGCACGGGACAAAAGCAATTTCCGCGAAAGCTACCACCGGTTTTCTTATTTTCACCAGCTCATTCTTGCCCGCAAGGTCACTGAAAATTTTTCAGTGCAGGTTGCTCCCAGCCTTTCGTGGTTTAATAACGTGGAAGCCTATGTAAACAGCAAAGGGACGATTGAGAAGAAAATGAATAATGAGCACCTGGCTATTTCGGTATTGGGCCGGTACAAGATTACCCCCAAAACTTCGATCATTGCCGGTTATGACCAGCCATTGACCCAGCATCTGGTTAACAACCCCGAGCCCAATATTTGTTTCGGAATTGAAACTACTACCAGTTCCCACTCCTTCCAGATTTTTGCTGGGAATTATTATGGTATTGTTCCACAAAGTAATAACGTGTTTAACAGGAACGATTACAGGGAAGGACAATTCCTTGTTGGCTTTAATATTACCCGGTTATGGAACTTTTAAAGCGGTAGTAAACTTTTCTTAGCAGTTAGAGTAAAAAATGAGAGAATGATGAAAAAGCCGGTGATGTTGCAACACACCATCGGCTTTTAGCTTATACTAACCTACTAGCAACTTTTATTATCGAAAAAAAATAAGACTAGTTCAGTGCCGGTTCTTCCAGCTCTTTAACGGCCTGATCCAAATTGAGCAGCGATTGTTGCAGTGATTTCTTCTTTTTCTGTTTATTGAAAAACAGGTTGCTAACCCAATTCCCCGACCGGTAATAATCCAATTGCAGCCGGGTGCGGCGGGGACCCAGCTTTTCCAAAAGGTAAGTGGTCGTATGATTTGTTTTTTCATCGGTTTCGCTGAAAGAAATCCGTTCCTCACTATAAGAATAGCTGCTGGCATAGATCACCGCCTCACCGTTCTCCATAATACAACGGCAACGCATACCTACCCTGGGTAAGAAATGGCTGACTTCCTCCACAGATTTTATACCCTCCTGCCATTTATGACGGAAACGAAAATCACCGGAGGCATGAAACAGGCTGATAATATCGGTATCATACTCCCGGCTTAATGAAAGAACTTTTTGCTTTTCCGGCAGGCCCGCGTCTCCCATTGTGGCAGCCGGGATTTCTTTTTTCAGTTCGCCTAATTGTGTATAATGAAAAGAAACTTCACCGCCTTCGGTTTTACGGCTGCTGCGATTCCATTCCATCCATTCGGCAAACCCTGCTGGGGTGCTCCCGGGAACAAGGTTTTTTGTTACCAGCCAGTATTCATGCTGGTCAATATCA
>DASUMO010000323.1:0-3089 GCA_036277695.1 Chitinophagaceae bacterium | reverse complement strand
CTTATACCCGCGAAAATGAACGCAATGACCTGCTTTTTCGTTTTGTACAATATGTAGAACGGCAGGTCGTATTGTTTGATGCCCTCGAAGATGCCGCTTTCAGAAACGTTCATGACCTGAATGGTGTAGGAACGCTCAAACATCTTGAATCGGAAGTATTGCAAAGCAATAAGGAAAAAGAGCTGGCTGAAAAGCTGAATGATTTCGCTATCCGTCTTGTATTAACGGCGCACCCGACCCAGTTTTACCCCGGCCCGGTGCTGGGCATTATCAACGATCTGTCAAAAGCACTGACTGATAATAATACAAACCTGGTCAATACCTACTTACAGCAATTGGGAAAAACGCCTTTTTTCAAGAAGAAGAAGCCGACACCCTATGATGAGGCCGTAAGCCTGATCTGGTATTTGGAAAATGTGTTTTATGCCGCTATTGGAAGAATCCTCTCTTCCTTTAAGAACCAGTTTCCCGATGCCGTACAAAAAAATAACCCGGTGATCCGGATGGGATTCTGGCCCGGGGGTGATCGCGATGGCAATCCTTTTGTTACGGCGGATATCACTCTGCAGGTTGCCAATGCACTTCGCGGGGCCATCATCAAATGTTATTATATGGATGTTCGCCGTTTGCGGAGGCGCCTGACCTTTGAAGGGGTGGATGTGCTGTTGGCGGACCTGGAAAATAAATTGTATAATAACCTGTTTATTCCGGGTTTCAAAACAACCTTGAATAAACAGGAAATCCTTGAAACTCTGGAGCAAATCAGGCAGATCATTATCTACCAGCACAATGGTTTGTTCCTGCACATGGTGAATAACCTGATCAATAAGATCGAAGTATTCGGGTTGCATTTTGCGTCGCTTGATATCCGCCAGGAAAGCAGTGTGCATGGAAAATTATTGGATGCCCTTGCTGGCCGAGATGGTATTTTACCCGATAATTATGCTTCACTTAAAGAGGAGGAAAAAATAGCGATACTTGGTTCCCTGGAAAGAAGTGTCGGATCTGAATTACCCGATGACCCCGTACACCAGGATACGTTGAAAACAGTCGCGGCTGTAAAAGATATACATCAATACAATGGAGCCGAGGGTTGCAACCGGTATATTATCAGCCAATGCTGCTCGGCGTTGAATGCCATGGAGGTTTACGGGCTTTTCTTGCTGGGAGGCTGGAAAAAGCAAGACCTGAATATTGATATCGTTCCTTTATTCGAAACGATCGATGATTTGCAGGAAGCGGCAACGATCATGCGTACACTATACAAGAATGGTGCTTATAAAGAGCATTTGCGGAGAAGGGGCAACAGGCAGACCATCATGCTGGGTTTTTCCGATGGCACCAAAGACGGAGGCTACCTGATGGCTAACTGGAGTATTTATAAGGCAAAGGAAGAATTGACAAGTATTTCCCGTGAAAATGGCATTGATGTTATCTTTTTTGACGGCAGGGGAGGTCCCCCTTCCAGAGGGGGAGGTAAGACCCATAAGTTCTATGCTTCGATGGGGCATAATATTTCCAATAAGGAAATCCAGCTGACCATACAGGGACAAACGGTGAGTTCAAATTTCGGTACCGTTGATTCCGCCCAGTTTAATATTGAACAATTGCTGAACGCTGGTATCTCGAATGATCTTTTTTCTACCCGGAATATTACGTTAAGTGAGAAGGAAGAAGATTTGCTGGAGGAAATGTCCATCGCAGGTTACCAGGCTTATAAAAAACTGAAGGATCATCCTTATCTCGCCGATTATTTGTTACAGGCCAGCCCGCTGCGTTTTTACAGTGAAACAAATATTGGAAGCCGACCTTCCCGCAGGGGGGCAGCTTCGGGACTTTCCCTGAAAGATCTGCGTGCCGTTCCTTTTGCGGGTTCCTGGAGCCAGCTCAAACAAAACGTAACAGGCTATTACGGTGTTGGCTCAGCACTGAAGGAAATGGAGGCCCGGGGCCGGTTTCCAGCCTTACAGAAACTTTACCGCGAATCCTTATTCTTTAAAACACTCCTGGATAATTGCGAGATGGCCATGATGAAATCATTTTTCCCCTTGACTTCTTTCTTGTCTGATCACCGGCAATTTGGCGAGATCTGGCAGATGATTTTCGAGGAATATGAGCTCACCCGTCAATACCTGGCTAAACTTACCGGCCATGCCGAATTAATGGCGGATTACCCTGTAGAACAGCTTTCCATACAGATGCGGGAACGTATTGTATTGCCTTTAGTAACGATCCAGCAATATGCATTGACGAAGATCCGGGAATTTGATGAGCAATTGATACAAGCTCCGGTAAAGGAGATCTATGAGAAATTAGTCATGCGCTGTTCATTCGGAATTATTAATGCAGGCAGGAATTCGGCCTGAGGCCCGGAACAATTTTAGCAAGCGCTCACTCCTAAACATTTATTTTTGCAATTCAAATTCCAGAATGAAAAAAGTAAAAGTCGGTTTGGTACAAATGAGTTGTACCAGTAAGAAAGAAGAAAACCTGTCAAAGGCCATGGACGGCATCCGAAAAGCTGCAACTGGCGGGGCGGAGATCGTGTGTCTGCAGGAGCTTTTCACTTCCCTGTATTTCTGCGATGTGGAGGATTATGAGAATTTCAAACTGGCCGAACCCATTCCCGGACCCTCTACTGAATCTTTACAGCAACTGGCAAAAGACCTGGGTGTGGTGATCATTGCCTCGTTGTTTGAAAAAAGAACCCAGGGTATTTATCACAATACGACAGCTGTGATTGATGCCGACGGAACCTACCTGGGCAAGTACAGGAAAATGCATATACCCGATGACCCCTCTTACTACGAGAAATTTTATTTTACTCCCGGCGACCTGGGTTATAAAGTTTTTACCACAAAATTTGCCAGGATCGGGGTATTGATATGCTGGGACCAATGGTATCCGGAAGCAGCAAGAATTACATCATTGATGGGGGCAGAGATCCTGTTTTATCCCACGGCGATCGGTTGGGCTACTTCGCAGGATGATTCCACCAATACCGAGCAATATAACGCCTGGCAAACGATACAGCGCAGTCATGCGGTAGCCAATGGTGTACACGTAGTAAGTGTAAACCGGGTTGGTTT
>DASUMO010000322.1:0-5528 GCA_036277695.1 Chitinophagaceae bacterium | reverse complement strand
CGCTGCGGCTCAACTGAATTATGCCGGTCACCAGGTAACTGTTTTTGAAAGAGATGATGCGCCTGGGGGACTATTGCGTTATGGTATTCCGGATTTCAAGTTGGAAAAATGGGTAGTTGACAGGAGGATCAAACTCATGGAAGAAGAAGGTGTACAATTCAGGTGCCATGCAAATGTGGGAGTCAATGTTAGCATTAATGATCTCTTGCGGGAATACAATGCGATAGTACTGGCGGGTGGCAGCACCATACCCCGGGATCTTTCCATACCCGGCCGTGAACTGAACGGAGTGCATTTTGCAATGGACTTTTTAAAACAGAATAATAAACGTGTGGCTGGTAAAGATTTCAAGGCTAATGCATCGATTGAAAGTAATATTCTCGATCACGAAGTACTGGCTACTGGAAAGAATGTAGTAGTGATCGGCGGCGGTGACACGGGAAGTGATTGCGTCGGAACTTCCAATCGCCATGGAGCATTGCAGGTTACGCAATTTGAATTATTACCCAAGCCACCAGCTGAAAGAACAGTCCATATGCCCTGGCCAACTTACCCTATGGTATTAAAAACCACAAGTTCTCATGAAGAAGGTGCGGAAAGACATTGGGCCATAGCCACCAAAGAATTTTTAGGAGATGTACAGGGTAACCTGCGTGCGTTGAAGGTGGTAGACCTGGAATGGAAAATAGTAGATGGCCGGCCTGCCAATTTCGTGGAGAGAGAAGGGAGTGAAAGAGAAATCCCCTGCGAACTGGCTTTACTGGCCATGGGATTTGTTCATCCCCAACATTCCGGGTTTATCAATGACCTGGGAATTGATCTCGACGAAAGGGGTAATGTAAAAGCCTCCGAAAAAGATTATCGCACCAATATCTCCAAAGTTTTTACCGCCGGTGACATGCGCCGAGGCCAAAGCCTGGTGGTTTGGGCAATCAGTGAAGGCCGTGAAACTGCCCGTAAAGTGGATGAGTTCCTCAATAATGGAGTTTCCGTTCTGGAAATAAAAGACAGCACATTTCATTTGAGAGCTATCTAATAGTAAATCCCGTTTCTTAAACATTAGTTTTTTTAATTATTTGATTATTCTTGATCAAATAATCCGTTTTATTACCATTTTATACACTTTGTAGCGAAAACTAACACGTGTTAACGGCATTAACACTTAATTTTAGGCTGAGTTTATCAAATTAATTTTTTAATTAATGTTAAAACAGAAGCTATGAGTAAAAAAACGGTTAAGCAGGTAGCTCCCTTCCTGATCCTTTTGGGACTTGCGGTAGCAGCGCTTTTTGTAGCCCCGGCAGCTTCCTTTGACCCGGCCTCGGTGGTTGGTGAAGATGGAACGACGCCCAAATATGTCTACAATAGTGGTGATATTGCCTGGATGCTCGTTTCCTGCGCATTTGTGTTCTTAATGACCCCTGCCCTTGCGTTTTTCTACGGCGGAATGGTTGGTCGCAAAAATGTACTCTCGACCATGATCAAGAGTACTGTATCGGCCGGTATTATTTCTGTATTATGGGTGGTGGTACAGTTCAGTCTTTGTTTTGGAAAATCAATCGGAGGTTTTATTGGCGACCCGTCAACCTTTCTTTTCTTTAAGGATGTCATGAACGGCGAACCCTGGAGCCTGGCGGCTACCATTCCCCTGCCGTTGTTTGCATTCTTCCAATTAATGTTCGCCATTATTACCCCTGGACTGGTTGTTGGAGCAGTAGCTGAACGGATACGTTTTAGCTCATACACGTTATTTATCGTTTTATTCGGTACCCTGGTATATGCCCCCCTGGCGCATATGGCCTGGCATCCTGATGGCATTATGTTCAAATGGGGTGTGTTGGATTTTGCCGGAGGTACCGTAGTTCATATTTCTGCGGGTATGGCCGCTCTGGCCGGTGCCCTGGTTTTAAAACCGCGTAAATCAACTGCCTCCCCCGCCAATATCCCCTATGTGCTTATTGGCACGGGACTGCTCTGGTTTGGCTGGTTTGGATTCAATGCAGGAAGTGCAGTGGGTGCCGGTTCACTGGGCGTGTATGCTTTTGCCACTACCAATACCGCAGCAGCTGCAGCTGGTCTTTCCTGGATGTTCCTGGATGTGATCCGTGGAAAGAAGCCTTCCGTGCTGGGATTTTGTATCGGTGCCGTTGTAGGCCTGGTTGCCATTACTCCGGCAGCTGGCTTTGTGGGTGTACCGCAAGCTTTGTTCATCGGTTTTGTAGCCGCCATTGTATCCAACCTCGTAGCTGAATTCCTGAAACGCAAAACCAGGCTGGATGATCCTTTGGATGTATTTGCCTGCCATGGCTTGGGTGGTATGACCGGTATGTTACTGACTGGCGTATTTGGCAGCAAAACAGTGAACGCCCTGGTAGTTGATGGCCAATTCCTGATCCAGTTGAAAGGGATGGCCCTGGCAGTCGTTTACAGCTTTGTAGTATCATTTATCATATTTAAGGTTATCAATATGATACTGCCGATCCGTGTAAACGAGCAGGAAGAAGCCGAAGGCCTGGATGCTTCACAGCATGATGAAAAATATTTGCAGGGTCACCTGCTGGTACATACCAATGGTATTATGCATGAAAAACCGGTTGAAGAAAAAATCTGATTTCAGTCATCAATACTCATTGCTTGCATATATAGAAAAAAGGCACAGTATTCAATGGTTTAAGCTTCTCGCAAAAGATTAAACCTACCGTACCCTTTTCCTTAACATATAAAATGCATTACAATGTTACAAAAATTTGTTGTGGCAGCCATGGGCTTGCTGTCGGTTCTCTCTATAAATGCCCAGGTCGCATCAGTTAGTTACGATACATTAGGAGCTCCCGCTACTGCTGAAGAAGAAAAAAAAGAACCTTTTCTTACGATCACCGGTTCAGTGGACGCGTATTACAAATATGATTTCGGTAAATCGAAAGCCAATACTTACACGAGTTTTACCCAAACACATAATTCCTTCGCATTGGGAATGGCCAGTGTAAAATTTGAACACAAGGGCGACAAGGTCAGTGCCGTAGCCGATCTCGGATTCGGTCCCCGTGCCAAAGACTTTGCCTATACTGACGAAGGTATTACACAGGCAATCAAACAACTTTATGTAAGTTATTCAGCCACCGATTGGCTGAAGTTTACCGCAGGTACCTGGGCCACGCATGTGGGTTATGAATTACTGGACCCCCAGCTCAACCGCAATTATAGCATGAGCTATATGTTCACCAACGGGCCTTTCTCACATACGGGCTTGAAGGCAGAAGTCAGCAAAGGCAAACACGGTGTTATGTTGGGAGTAGCGAATGCTACTGATTTCCGGATCCCACCCGAGGATTTTATCAATAAGAAATTCGTGCTGGCACAGTATAGTTTTGCTGCTACTGATAACCTGAAATTTTATTTGAATTATGTGGGGGGCCAGAATCCTGATACCTCAAAAGTCAACCAGTTTGACGCTGTAATCACTGCAAAAATCAGCGACCAATTCAATATTGGTTATAATGGCACAATCAATTCCACCCGGTTTTGGGATGGCAGCAAAAATATCGAAAGCCAGTCCTGGTGGGGGTCTGCCCTTTACCTGAATTATGACCCCAGGTCCTGGTTTGGATTGAGCCTTCGCGGAGAATATTTTGGGGACAAGGATCATCTAAAGATCGCGGTAGCCCCGGAAGGTTGCAATATTTTCGCGACCACATTATCGGCCAACTTTAAATCCGGCGGATTCACCTTTATCCCCGAATTCAGGCTAGACAATTCCAACAAAGAAGTTTTTGTTGATAAGGACGGCGCAGCTACTAAGTCGGCAGCGAATTTCCTTCTCGCAGCTATTTATTCCTTCTAAGGAAAACAGCTGACCAAGAACGTTATATGGCAATCAATCGTTAGAGGCTCCTTGTTTCTACAGGGGGCCTATTTTAGCTTCTGGCTTTTAGCTGCGAGCTCGTACCTTGTAACTTGTGCCTTATACCAGTGGTTCTTGCTGGCTTAAACAATGAAAACTTCCCAGGCCCCAGATAATTTCTGTGGAATCAATACCCACTACTTCCCGACCGGGAAAACAGGCCTGGATTTGCATTAATACTTTATCATCTTTGGCAGCCCGGAATGTAGGCACGATCACCGAACGGTTAGCGATATAAAAATTAGCATAGGAGGCAGGAAGCCGCTGCTCTTCCCAAATCACTTCATCCGGCATCGGAATTTCCACAATATTGAGTTGTTTGCCGTTGAGCAGGCGCATGGATTTTAACTGACGCAGATTTTGCTGCAGCAGTTCATAATTTTCATCACTCTTGTTTTCCTCAATTACAGTAATAACAGTGTCTTCATTTACAAAACGGACGGTATCATCAATATGCCCGTCGGTGTCATCCCCCACAATGCCTTCATCCACCCAAAGCACCTGTTCCATCCCGTAATAATTTATAAGGTATTGCTCGATTTGTTGCTGGTTTAAATGCGGATTCCGGTTGGGATTGAGCAAACAGGCCGTAGAGGTCATCACAGATCCTTTACCATTAAATTCCACCGAACCTCCCTCCATCACGATCCCGGGGTGATATACCGGGATATTAAAATGCTTACCGATAAGTGTAGGAATAATATCATCCAAATCATACGGAGGATACTTATTCCCCCAGGCATTATAGCCCCAGTCAACAATCACTTTTTTGGTATCAGCAGCCGGATTAATCAAAAATGCCGGGCCATGATCGCGGCACCAGGCATCGTTTGTTGGATGAAAGAAAAATTCAACCTTTGAAAGGTCAACACCGGCTTTTTCCAAATGTCCGCGGGCAAAAGCCTTCATTGCTTCGTCTTTCACATTGATATTTACCTTCTCACCACGGGTTAACTCTTTTACGAACTGGGCATAATAAGGAAAGATCGCATGGATTTTTCCCGGCCATGAGGCTTCCTTATGCGGCCAGCTCAGCCAGGTAGCAACATGCGGTGCGAATTCGGCGGGGAAATAATAACCCAGGGATCCGGGAGTTGCTAAGTCAGCAATTGCGGAATTCGGGAAGTCCGAAAGAAGGCTCATATTATTCGAATTGTATTCTTAGTGTTTGGAAGCAGAAGGTTGAAAGTCCGAAGTCGGAGGTCCGATGTCGGAAGTCCGAAAGAAGGCTCATAAAAGTTTCATATTTGTTTATTGGACGCGTGATCTTTTTATGTTTTGCTATCTGTCTCATCTTCCAAGTGGTAAATACTTTCAGTGTTGAAACAACCGTCATTAGCCTCGCTTAATTTCACCACATAGTATCATAGTTACATAGGAACACATAGTAGGGAAAAAATGTGTCGGCAATATCTATTCTGAATCAATGAATCTCTTGGTGATCGGCTGGTAGGAATCAATCCTCCGGTCACGCAAAAAAGGCCAGTGTGTCCGGTACTGGTCGGTTTTATCCGTATCAATTTCCACCACTTTTACCTCTTCATCCTGGTGAGAAGCCTGGTAAATGATGGTACCAAAAGGATTGGCTACAAATGAACCACCCCAGAATTTCATAGCGCCGTTTTGT
>DASUMO010000321.1:0-12614 GCA_036277695.1 Chitinophagaceae bacterium | reverse complement strand
CGTACATCAGCAGGATGGTGTTTTCAATATCATCCCGGTGCAGCATTTCCACAGTTGTATGCATATAGCGCAGGGGAATGGATATCAATACAGAAGGGCAGCCATCATTGGAATAGGCAAAGGAATCCGTATCGGTCCCCGTACTCCGGCTGAGAGCTCTCCATTGTATTGGGATCTTTTTGTCGCCCGCCACTTTTTCTACATGTGCCAGCAATTTATTGTGTACGGCAGGGGCATAGGAAAGGGAAGGACCCTTACCTGTACTTACATCACCTTCAATATTCTTGTTGATCATCGGCGTAGTGGTATCGTGTGTTACATCCGTAACAATAGCAATATTGGGCTTGATGCGGCGGGCAATCATTTCAGCGCCCCGGAGACCGATCTCTTCCTGCACCGCATTTACCACGTACAAACCAAAGGGAAGTCTTTTCCTGGCTTCTTTCAAAAGCCTGGCAACCTCAGCGATCATAAACCCACCGATACGGTTATCAAATGCACGGCCTACATAATTCCCGTTTGCCAGTTCATCAAATCCGTCCTGGTAGGTCACTACCGCACCGATATGAATACCCAGGGCCTCCACTTCTTTGCGATTCCTTGCTCCGCAATCCAGCCAGAGATTATCTGTTCTGGGTTGGGTTTCTTTTTGGTCGGCAACGATCCGGGTATGTATAGCGGGCCATCCAAAAACCGCTTTTACAGGTCCCTTTTTACCATGGATAAATACACGTGAAGCCGGCGCTGTCTGGTGATCCACGCCTCCATTCCGCTTCAGGTAGATCAGTCCTTCTGCTGTAACATAATTGACAAACCAGGAAATCTCATCCGCATGTGCCTCGATCACTATTTTAAAATCATGGCTGGGATTGATCACACCAACAGCAGTGCCATAGGGATCAATATAATGGCTGTCAATATAAGGTTTGAGGTATTCGATCCATAATTTTTGCCCCCAGGTTTCAAAACCTACCGGGGAAGCATTATTGATATAACTGCGCAGAAACTCATGTGATGCCGGGGTCAGTATGGATTTCTTTTTTCTCGCGATTTTTGCTTTCGCCATTGCTTTTTTATTTAAATGCCACTTTTTGGTAAGGACCTTTGTGCCCTGCCTGCCGACAGGCAGGTTCGAGCTTCGGGCTCGTACCTCTATCTGGCAAAAATAATTAAATGCTTGTTAACAGCATCAGTAGGGCAGAAAGGGCCATCAACCCATCCAGGACCAGGTAATAGAACATATCGCTGAAATGCCGGCGGGCATAATTGAATAAAAACGCCGTGATTATTCCCGGAACCAATAACAATACAATATTCAGGGATGTATAGTCGTACCAAAGTAATCCTATCGAAGAAAATCCAAAGACGAGCAGGGAGGAAACAAATAAGATCCTGATATTTTTCTCATTTAAAAAAGTAATCAAACTCCGGATGCCTGCTGCCTTATCATCCTCCCGGTCGCGGTAATCAAACAGGATACAAATGGCATAAACGAGGAAAAAACGGCTAATCACAAAAAGGCTAAATGGAGTTATCCAGGGCTGATCACTGATAACAATAGGTAATACTGTGGTGACATATGTCCAGATAAGGGCCAGGAAAATCGTTTTACCCAGGGCTAATTTTCGCAAGCTCCTGGCCCAGGGGTGAGGGATCTTGGGTGCAGAATAAAGAAAAGTGGCCATTATTGCCGGGATCAGCCAAAACCAAACATCCCTGATTATCCAGAAATACCAGGCCGCGCCTGCCAGGCCAACCAATAAAAGGAACACATGAACATAGCGATATTTTTTTAACCAGTTTATCCTTTCAGAAGGAAGAACCGAATCTTCCGTCAGCCACCAATGAAAACTATAACTGCAAACTGTGGAGAAAAACACAAAGCCTGTAAGATAGGGATCAGGAGAAAAGGAGAGCAGGAAGATATAGGTTTGTTGCAACATCAAAACCGCACAAACAGCGATGAACAGGTTGCTGTAAACGAAAAACCGGGCAAAGGAAGCTGGCAAAACAGGTTACTAGAATTTTATTAATCGAATTCGCTCCGATTCGGAATAACCGCTCCGGTGTCCCGCTTTATCAACGAGCAGTAAACCCAGTGTAGCAGTCGTATCCCTGATATTGGGTGTGGGTGAGATCTGGATGATCCCATCGATCTGCCGGCCATAACTCAGGGTCACCTGCATGTCGCCTTCTTTGGTATCCGGGGGCAGACCCAAACCCTGCAGGGTATAATTTTTAAAGGTATCAATTCTTACTGCCACATCCCCTTCATACCATTTATAAACAATATACACTGAATCAATATCGCCTTCCTGGTCAGTGAATTCAGCATCCATCCTGATAATATCTCCCTGTCGCACGGTTTCGGGTGATATAGATTTCACTTTAACTTGCGGTTCTGTAGTAAACTTGTCTTTGCTACAGGCTATCAGGATAGCGAGAAGAAATAGTGCGGATATGGCCAATCTGGTTTTCATCAATTCAAATTTATCAGGCAACCCAAACAGGTGTAAACCTTCAAACAAATATAAGCTTTTTCCGGCCGGAAGCCTTTATGCAGGAACAATGGAATCATAAAATTTTTACCCTGGAGGAGAAGGATTTTTCTTCCCTGGCACTGGAGATTTTCCGTTACCAGTACCTGCGAAATCCGGTTTACAAAAATTATGTTGATGTCCTCGGTATCAATAGCCTGGCTATTGATGATTACAGGAATATCCCTTTCCTTCCTATCCGTTTTTTTAAAACACACCAGGTGAAGACAGGATCTTTTGAAGCCGCAGCCGTATTTGAAAGCAGTGGCACCACGGAAACCATTCCCAGCCGGCATTTTATAAAAGAGCTTTCTCTGTATGAACAAAGTTTTACCGAAGGGTTTAAAAAATTCTACGGATCGCCCGGTAATTATGCGATCCTGGGATTGCTGCCTTCTTACCTGGAAAGAAAAAATTCTTCCCTGGTTTATATGGTCAAAGAATTGATCGGGCATTCAAACTGCCCGGAAAGCGGCTTTTTTCTTAATGATCATGAAAAGCTTTACGGGCATTTAAAAAAATTGGAAGAAAGGGCTCAAAAAACCCTGTTGATTGGGGTGAGTTTTGCTTTGCTGGATTTTGCCGGTCAATGGGGATTTCCCTTAAAACATGCGATAGTGGTGGAAACAGGAGGCATGAAAGGCCGTCGAAAGGAAATGATCCGGGCGGAATTACACGATCATCTGCAAGAAGCCTTTTCCCTTGCAGCCATACATTCTGAATATGGCATGACAGAATTAGTAAGCCAGGCATGGTCCGCGGGCGAAGGAATTTTTCATTGTCCTTCCTGGATGCGCATATTAATCCGGGACGAGGACGATCCGTTAACAATAAAACCTTTTTCTTCCACCAACCCGGTAAGCGGGGCCATTAATATTATTGACCTGGCCAATATCCATTCCTGCAGTTTTATTGCAACAGAAGACGCAGGAAGTTTATACCCGGACGGCAGCTTTGAAATTTTAGGCCGTCTCGACAACAGCGATCTGCGCGGTTGCAGCCTGATGGTAGTATAAGCTGCCAGCTTCTAGCGGCTAGCAGCTAATAGCTAGGAGCTTTCTTTAAGCATTATACATCCAATCCCTGAACTGCGGTGCCGTTTCCTGGCTCACGATGATACAATGGTTTAATTCGGGGAGGGTAAGGTCAACCTGCAATTTTACTTTTTCATAGGATTTAAAACCCTTTATGAAATTGATGTTGATAATATACTGCCGGTTGGCGCGGAAGAAAATATTTTCATCCAACGACTGTTCCAGTTCCCCCAGGTTTTTATCGGCCAGGTATTTTTTGCCGCTGCGGTCGATAACATACACGATCTTGTTCTCGGTATAAAAAAGGGCTATATCTTCCAGGCGCAGGGAAATATTTTCCATACCTTTTTTAACCATCAATCTCCTTTTTTTGTGGTTGCCGATATACTGCAGCAGGCTGTTGAGTGAATGATGGCTGGCAAAATGTTTTTCCAGCATCCGGTATTTAACCAGGGCTTTCCGCAAACCATCTTTGTCTACCGGTTTCAGCAGGTAATCGATGCCATTGTATTCAAAAGCATTCAGCATAAATTCGTCATAACCGGTTATGAAGATTACGGGTGTCCGGTTCCCCGATTGGCTGAAGATTTCGAAAGAGAGGCCATCTCCGAGCTGAACATCGCTGAAGATCAGGTCGGCGGGGGGATTGGAGGAAAGGTATTCAACACTTTCCTTTACACTGTTCAACGTTGCGATTACCTGTATATCATCCGCAACGGCAGCAAGCGTATTTCGGAGATTTTCCAGCGCGGGTCTTTCATCTTCAATAATAATGGCGTTTAACATGGCAAAAGGGTTTAGGGTTATTTGATCAATGGTAATTTGACTGTGAAATTTTCACGGGTATCTTCAATTACAATATCTTTCTGGCAGATGATCATATAGCGGCAACTCAGGTTCCTGAGGCCGATTCCGGTTGAATTCACCGAATAAGGTTTGGGTTTTACATTATTACTGACTTTCAGGAACTGGCCATTCATGACGATCCGGATCTGCAGCGGATTGGCATCAGTAAATTCATTGTGTTTAATGGCGTTTTCCATCAGGATCTGAAGGGCGCAGGGAGGGATCCTGACCTTGTCATAATGCTCCCCCAGTTCCGCTTTTAACTGTAATTTATTATCATGCCGGATCTGGAGCAGGAAAAAATAGTTTTCAATAAACTCCAGTTCGTCCTCCAGAGAAATCAGTTCCCGAGCCCGGTTGATCAGCATGTATTTATAAACCTGGGCCAATTTATTATTAAAAAGATGGGCCTGTGCGGGATTATGCACGATCAGGTGATTCATGGTATTCAGGGAATTGAAAATAAAATGCGGATCCAGTTCACTGGTCAGTGCCTGCAGTTCCGCCTGCGAACGAGCCCTGTCAAGCTGCCTGACACGCCGCGTATCCAGTTCCCGTTCTTTACTCAGGAATAAAATTTCGTAAAGCAGGGTGAAGACAATGACCGCCAGAATACATAAGATGGTAAAACGCCAGAAACCGGTCCAGCTAAATGTTTCCCGCGAAAATTCCATCCAGATCAGGGTGGAGATGCAGCCAATGCAGGCTCCATACAAACCCGATACAACACTGACGGTGGCAATTTTGGAAAAGGGATTGGAGAGAGGAGCATAGAGCAGGCGGAGTTTACCATGAATCCAGTTACAACCAACCCAGATCGCGAGTGAGGTGGTAATAAAGAAAACATTCGCAACCAATAGCTCCGGTACTGTATATAATCTATATGTAATAATTCCGGAAATAAGCGGCAGGCTTATTCCCAGCAGCGGAATAAAAATAATACGCAAATGAGCATCCTTGATCATAACAGCAGCGGTTAGGGTTATCAAAACTGTTCGTTGATCCGATCTTTCTCATGTGCATGCAATAAACGCCTGAAACAAAGAATCGGATATAAATCTATCTGCCTCACTTGTTAAGCAATAGCAAATTTTCTTTTCACGGACAAAATCACTTACGAGTGGTAAACCTTTACCCGAATAATGGAAGCCGGCCAGGAGATGTGATTAAAAGGGGGTAGTTAGAAGAATGTAGAGAGCCCGGTTTTTAGAAACGCTGCTTTACTCATAAAAATTCACGCATGGGTGACAAACGGATGTTCATTCATACGAAGTGCATCAGGTAAATTTTTCCGGACCCGATTAAAGCCTGCTTCAATAGCCTGTTTTCATGGTTCAGTAATTATTGCCCCCCGAGTGGAAGCATCTCAGCTGATCTTGTTGCCTTTCCTGTTGATTATTCACTTTTAACTAACACAAAAGGCTTATGAAAAAGTATTTACTGTTGATCACCTGTTTGTTTGCAGTGCTTTCCTTACTGGCCCAGCGAACAGTATCAGGTAAGGTTACTGATGAGAATGGCAACCCCATTGCCAATGCATCTGTAACCGTAAAAGAAACGGGGGGCGGTGTCAGCACCGATGCTTCCGGTAATTTCAGCCTAAGGCTGGATCCAAAAGCCAGAACCCTGGTCTTTTCTTATATCGGTAAGGCCAGTGAGGAAATTGTTATCGGCAATCAATCCGTTTTTAATGCCAGGCTGAAACAGGAGGGCGGGGCCCTTGACGAAGTCGTTGTTGTAGCCTATGGCACACAAATAAAAAAGAGGGTGACCGGGGCTATAGCAAAAGTCGACGGCTCCGACCTGGAAAACAAACCATTTACTTCAGTTGACCAAATGTTACAGGGGAAAGTTGCAGGATTGCAATCCACTTCACCAACCGGGCAACCGGGGGGTATCCAGCAGGTCCGTATCCGTGGGATCGGATCCATCACAGCCGGGGCAGCTCCTTTGTATGTTATCGATGGAGTGCCGGTGAATACCGGTGATTTCTCACGATTGAATAATACCTCTAATGCACTGGCGGGTCTCAATCCCAACGATATTGAAAGCGTAAGTGTATTGAAAGATGCCGCCTCCGCTTCGATTTATGGATCCAGGGCCGCTAACGGGGTGGTATTGATCACTACTAAAAAAGGAAGAGCTGGTAAAAGCAAGATCCGTATCGATTCCGAATTCGGATTTGGAAATACAGCTTATGTGAATGATTTGTCTAAACCCCTGAACCGCGAAGAGTATTTTACACTTACCCGCGAAGGTTTGGTCAATGCCGGCGCAACCCAGGGCCAAATAGACGCTACCCTCAATACCCTGGGATTTAATAATACAGCGAATGAAGATTGGGTGGAACATGTAACAAGACAGGGGACCACTCAAAATATCAATGCTTCTTTGTCGGGTGGAGATGCCAAGACCACTTTTTATACCTCCGCAGGCTTTTTTGATCAGAAAGCGGTGGTGATTGGTTCGGATTTCCGGCGCTATTCAGGTACATTTAATATCAAGCATAAGGCAACTTCAAAACTTTCTGTGGGAATTAATACAACCGGTTCTTATATCCACCAGAACTCGCCTTCACAATCCAGTGCATTCAGGAATCCCGTTGCCGAAGCTTTCTGGCTAAGACCTTCGCAAAACGCATATAATGCCGATGGTTCCCTGAATTACAGTACTACCACATTTAACCAGCTTTATAATCCCCTGGCCGTTAACGCATATGACAGGATTCAGTTAAATAATGTAAAAGTGCTGGCCAATTTTACGGGCGATTACCAGTTTTACCGCGACCTGAAGTTTACCACCAAATTTGGAATTGATTTCATCAATATCGAGGAAGAACGTTATGATAATCCTTTCTTCGGAGATTCGAGAACGGTAGGCGGGCGGATGTATAACTATGATACAAGGGTGGCAAACTGGCTTTGGAGCAACCTTTTGAATTATCGCCATGATTTCCTGAACAGCAAAGCACTCGGTGTCGATTTTACTATCGGTTATGAGGCACAGAAATCAAAACAGTATAATATTACCACCCGCGGGGAAGGTGTACCTGCTACGACAAATATTCCCCTGCCTGTACCCAGTTCACCAAGCGTGGCACAAGGGGCAAGGACCGATTACTCTTTTGTTTCCCTTCTCTCGATGCTGCAAGTCAATTATAAATCAAAATATAGCTTATCGGGCAGTATTCGCCGCGACGGATCATCTCGCTTTGGTTCCAATAATAAGTACGGGACTTTCTGGTCGGTAGGGGCTGCCTGGAACCTGGAGCAAGAGAATTTTGTTCGCCATATCAAATTTATCAATGCCCTCAAACTAAGGGCTTCATACGGGGTGAACGGTAACGCGGAAATCGGTAACTATACCTGGAAGGGTACCTATATTTTCAATGCAAACTATAACCAGCAACCCGGCAGTGCACCTAACCAGGTGGAAAACCCTGACCTGACATGGGAAATAAATAAACCTTTCAATGTTGGTATCGACGCTGTGGTTTGGGATGGAAGAGTAACATTGAATGCGGATTATTATATCCGGAACACTGAAAACCTGATCCTGAATGATCCCTTATCCCGGACCTCGGGTTTCAATAGTGTTTCTGCCAATGTAGGTTCGATGGAAAATAAAGGTTGGGAATTCCAGGTAAATATCATACCGGTTCGTACAAAGAACTTTACCTGGGATCTGTCATTCAACATTGCCCTGAACAAAAACAAGATCACTTCTTTGCGAAATAATGCCGATATACTGGGTCTTCCCTTTATCCGCAGGGTGGGAGAAGATTTCCAGTCAATCTATACCAGGCTCTGGGCAGGAGTTGATCCCGCCAACGGAAACCCGCTCTGGTTTGTGGATGATACCAAGAGCCAGACTACCAATAATGTTACAACAGTGCAGCGGGCTATTATTGGCAGTGCTTCGCCCAAGGGATTTGGTAGTTTTTCAACAGCGCTCAACTATAAAGGTTTCACACTGGATGCCCAGTTCAATTACCAGTATGGTAACATTGTTTATGATAATTGGGGCTTTATCGGCTGGAGCGACGGATTTAATCCACAATTGAATAAGATACGTAAACAACTGGGCCGTTGGCAGAATCCTGGCGATATTGCTGATATACCTAAATACGTTTACGGCGGCGCCATGGTCTCCAATGCAGAATCATCCCGCTGGTATTACAAAGGAGATTTTATCCGCCTTCGTGATCTGACAATTTCTTACCAGTTACCAAAAAATGTGACTGACGCGGTCAGTATGGATAATGTCAGGTTCTATGTGCGGGGTACCAATTTATGGACTAAGGCTTTTGATAAGGAAATCACATTTGATCCCGAACAGCCGATCAATGGGGTAAATGATTTGCAGATACTGATACAGCGCACCATATCTATTGGCCTGTCCCTTGGATTTTAATTGAAAAACTCAAAACAAATGATTATGAAAAAAATAGTTTTAATTCTAATTGCAGGTACTCTCCTGGTATTTGCTTCCTGCAAGAAGGATTTCCTGGAACTCTCGCCATACGACCAGGTGCCGCAGGACCAGGCTATAACAGATGAAGCGGGAATGGTGGCTGCGGTGAATGGCATGTATGCCCAGTTGAGAAGCAATAACCTCTACGGTCGGTCTCTTCCCCTTTATGGCGACCTGATGGCGGACAATGCCTTTATATCCACCACAAATTCCAACAGGTACCTGATCGAATATAATTACACCTTTATCAGCACCAATGCCTTCAGCTCGGCAACCTGGGCTTCGGCATATAACGCTATTCTGCGGGCCAATAATATTATCAATGCATCTGTCACCTCACCAAACGCAAATCAATTGAAAGGAGAAGCTTTGACAATCAGGGCCCTGATGTATTTTAATCTCGTCAACTGGTATGCAAAACCCTATACCGTTGACCCGAATGCTGAAGGTGTACCATTGGTACTGACCTATGATGCATTATTAAAGCCGTCACGTGCCAAAGTCTCGGAAGTGTATGCACAGATTGATAAAGATCTTGCAGATGCATTTGCCAGCTTAACCAGTACCAGCAAGAATTCTTCCTTTGTTACCAAATATGTTGCACGAGCCTTGCAGGCAAGGGTTGCCTTATTTAAAGGTGACTGGGCGGCGGCAAAAACATTTGCACAGGATGTTGTTGCCAATGGGGGTTATACATTAACAAATGCCTCCAACCTGGTCAATTACTGGAGAAATGCTGGACCCGTTACCACGAAAGTGGAAACGATATTTGAGATTACCAGTGATGCCGTGAATAATAATGGCTCAAACTCCTTATCGTATTTCTATGACCAGGCTGGGTACGGGGATGCGATCGGTGCTGATGATTTGTACAATAAATATGCAGACACTGATGCCCGAATCGGCTTGTTCATTACCGGTACCAGGGCCGGGCTTACGGTCCGGATCGTAAACAAGTATCCTAATACCAATTCGGCAGCTGATAAAGATGATACGAAAGTGATACGTTATGCAGAAGTATTACTTACACTGGCAGAAGCAGCTTACCGTACCAACGATGAGGTAAACGCCAGGTTATACCTGAATCAACTGGCCCAAAAAAGAGATCCTTCGTTCACGGGTTATATATCCACAGGAGCCGCATTGCTGGATGATATCATTCTTGAGAGAAGGAAGGAACTGGCATTTGAAGGCATGCGCTATCTCGACCTGCAGCGTCTTGGCCAGGATGTGACAAGGGTAAATATCAACAATAATTATGTAGGGGTAACGCCTTTGTTGATCGCGGCTTCAAATTTCAGAAGAGTTTTTCCTATTCCCCAGGATGAACTGGATGCAAATCCTAATATAGGCCAAAACAACGGGTATTGATTTAATTTAAAACCATGATTTTAATAGCCCCGGTCAACCTGGGGCTATTTTTTTTTACGGTATGAGTTAAAGGATTGAACACTGTCATCAATCTGAAACAGCAGCAAGTATATCCTGGCAATTGCCAACGAATGTGCGTTTTGTATTTGATCCATTTAAATTATACTACGGCGCGTTTAATTCACGGTTCAGTAGCATTTCCCACTTATGCCGAAGCATCTCGGCTGATATTGTTGCCATAGTAAAGGATTTTCTCTTTTTAAACTAACACAACATTGATTATGAAAAAGACCTTCCTGGGCCTTGCCCTGTTGTTCTTTGCCTCGGCCATCCTTGCCCAAACCCGTACCATAACGGGTAAAGTGACCGATGACAAGGGTAGTCCCCTGTCAAACATTTCCGTAATTGTAAAAGGAACATCCATTGGCGCTACCACCAATGCCACCGGAAATTATTCCTTAACAGTTCCCCTCTCCGCCAAAACCCTCACTTTTTCCGGAATCAACTTCACCGATACGGATGCGGAAATAACCGGTGATGTGGTAAACCTTACCCTGGAGACTACCGGTAAAGTGCTGGATGAAGTGGTGGTCACCGGAGTGGGAACTGCTACCAGCAAGAAAAAAGTGGCTTTTTCGGTTGAAACCGTGTCTGCGAAGGACCTGCCGAAAGTGCCACAGGGTTCGATTGACCAGGCATTGGTCGGTAAGATACCAGGTGCCCAGATCAGTTCCATTTCCGGGCAACCTGGCCAGCAGGCTGCCATTTTATTAAGGGGTATCAATACACTTAGTACAACCCAACCGATGATACTCGTAGATGGTGTACAGGTGAATGCTACCAGCAACAGGAATGGGACCCTAAGTTCTGATGATAACCAGGGCCGCGGAACTGCTTCGATTATTTCTACAAACCAGTCTTCAAGACTATCTGATCTCGACCTTTCCAATATTGAAAGAGTGGAAGTAATTCAGGGTGCCGCTGCGGCAACCATCTATGGTGCCCAGGGTGCCAATGGGGTTATCCAGATCTTTACCAAGAAAGGCTCACGAAGTGGTAAAACAACAGTGACGTTTAACAGCCGTGTGAGTATCGATAATGTACTGAAAGGAAATATGAAATTCGCTGAAAAACATTTTTACGAGACCGATGCGGAAGGTTATATTATTTCCAATGCCAATATCCGTCTTGCTCCCAGTACCTCAACCGGCCAGACCCCCCAACCCAAATTGCCATCCAGCCTGGTCAACGCCGTCAATGACAAACCTTATAGGGAAAGACTTTATGATAACCTGGGAAATGTATTCCGGGATAATGCCACAACTTTTAATAATAGTGTAACTGTTTCAGGAGGCCGGGAAAAATTTGATTATGCATTGACGCTTTCACACCTGAACCAGGAAAGCATCCTGAATGGTGATTATGAACGCACCAATGTTTCCCTCAACCTGGGAACCGAACTGTTCAAGAATTTCAATATCCGTAGCAATACCCAGGTCGTGTATTCCGATAACACCACCGGCGGTATCACCGGTCAGAATAATATTTTCAGTCCCCTGAATTCTACTTTTCTAACCCGTCGTTACCTGGATATTTCGCAAAAAGATTCGATCGGTAATTATGTTACGCACCCCGAAGTCGGGTCTACTTCCACTACCGCTTTTTATACACGGCAGTTCAGGCAATGGCGGGCAGAGAATACCCGGATCATACAGAATTTTAATCTCAATTACAAACCGGTTCATTTCCTGGAGATCGATTATAAAATCGGGATTGATAATTACAAATATCTCTACAGCGACCTGATCCGTTACCAGCAAAATACCCTGACACCTACCCTTGGCATTACGCCGTTGAACGGCAGACTTACTTATGATAACTTTAATGAAACTTTTACCAATTCCCTGCTCAGTGTTTACCTGCGGGCTAATTTTGAGAAGGACCTGAACATTCATATTCCCGTCAACTCTACTACACAGATCTCCTATGACTACCGCAAGAATCGATACAAGAACTATACTACACAGGGTACGGGCTTTACCCCTTTCCCACCCAATAACCTGAATGGCACTACGGCCGCTATCGCTGAGGCCAACCAGGATTTTGTCACTTTTGGTTACCTGGCCAACCAGCGCTTTGAATACGGCGAGTTGCTGGGTGTTTCGGCCGGTGTAAGGGTTGACTATTCGTCTGCATTTGGTGTAGGATCCGATCCTTTCGTTTTCCCAAGGGCTGATGCTTATATCCGGCTATCCCAATTATTCGACTCAAAAGCCATCCGCGAATGGAAAGTCCGGGGTGCATGGGGTAAGGCCGGTATTCAACCCGGCGCTTATGACCGTTTTATCACCTT
>DASUMO010000320.1:0-8560 GCA_036277695.1 Chitinophagaceae bacterium | reverse complement strand
CTGTGGAACCAACCAGGGCCATTTCGCAATCCCGGGCAATAAACCCTGGTTTACAAAAAAAGCCTGGTCCCGGTCACGGGGTATGGGATAATAAAGTTTTCCTTTTTCTTTGTCTACGGTACCCCATTGCCATTGGTCTTCATGGCGGTCAAGATCCATCACAAACATATCCAGGATCCTGGCCCGCAGCAACGCCTGTTGGTCTACTATATTATCATTGTCATCCTTGAGTTTTTCCACCACGTCATCGGTATCAAATCCCTTTTTAACAGAATCGGGCAGCCTGATTTCGAGTAAGGCCAGCCTATTGGAAAACTCGTCCCTGAATTCTCCCAATTGCGGATCATCGCCTATATATACCAATTTTACTTCCCCATGGGGAATCCCTGCTGCATCCGAAAGCATCCCGATTGACAGATTGGAATATGGATAGGAAGCAGATACTCCATCTGAAACAAGATCGGCAGCGGCTTCACTCTGCAGGTCACCCGGTAAAGTTTTACTGGTAATGAATTTCTGAACTGAACGCAGGGAATATTCCCTGCCATTGGGATCCTCCATTCGCAGGGAGCGGGTCTGTTTACCACCTCCCAGCTTCACCGGTTTTAAACCGCCATATGCTGTTGCCAGGTTGAGAACCGGGGCTGTTACCCTTGTGTTCCACTCTTTGCGGTAATTTGACCCCATCCAGAATTTGCGGCCGCCGCTGGTACTAAAGGGTTTGGTACCCGCGGCCGTGGATGAAGCCGTATCTTTCCCGGATTGAGCAAAGCAGTCTACAAATGGGGAAAATGATAAAAAAAGGAAAAGACGAAGCAGTTTCATGTTCGGTGGTTTTGTATTAATGTATCCGTCCCTTTCATTCACTAATCATTTAAGATACGATTTTTACAGAAAGATCAAAATCTGCCCGAAATACCGAGTTCTCCTTCCATAAATTATACCATGGAAGACCGGTAAGCTATTACATAACGAATGAGTATAAAAACAAGAGGCGCTATGAAAAAATCATACCTGTTTTTGAATCACGTCGTTTTACCCGTCAAACTTTTACGTAACTTAACTGTTTGAACTGGCAATAAAACAGGAATTCAGTTTGCTATTTGTGCCGCGACCTTTAATTCCGGCAAGGTTTTTAGAGGGGTTCAGGGGAACCCTTACCGGGGCTATCCGAACGAACCGGCTGATATGTTCCTGGATATTTAATACGAAAATTTGTAATGACGTCGACGAAAAAAATAGTTGGACTTTCCACCCTTCTTTTATGCCTGCAACTGACCCTATTCGCCCAGCAGGATACCATATTGCAACGAATTGTACTGGTGGGTGATGGCGGGGAACTGACCAATGGACGCCATCCTGTAGCCGAAGCCATCCGTGCCACAATCCGCCTCGATAAAAAAACAACGGTTCTCTATCTCGGTGATAACCTATATTCTACCGGTTTGCCTGACGATCAATCTTCTTACTATAATGAAGCCCGGGCAGTCCTGGATTCACAATTATCAGTAGCCGACAATACGCCGGCAAGGGTATTGATGATACCTGGTAATCATGACTGGAAAAATGGGGGCAGGGATGGCTATGAATCAATTATAAGGGAACAGTTATACGTCGATCTCCTCGGGAAGCCCAATGTAAAGTTTTATCCCGAGGATGGTTGTCCCGGTCCTGAAGAAATTTCGCTGGGAAACGATGTGACCCTGATCATTTTTGACAGTCAATGGTGGATACATCCTTATGAAAAACCCGGGATCGAATCGGATTGCCGTTGCAAAACCAATGATGAACTCATCACCCAGATCGAAGATATCATCAGCCGCAATTCAAAAAAACTGGTGATACTGGCCTGTCATCACCCCTTCAAAAGCAATAGTGTGCACGGCGGCTATTTCCCACTAAAGTCTCATATATTCCCTTTCACCGATATCCGTAAAAAACTATATATCCCCCTGCCTGTGATCGGTTCTATTTACCCGGTGGCCCGCAGCGTATTCGGCACCCCCCAGGATCTCAGCCACCCGAACTATGCGAATATGATCAACGAAGTGACCGCGGCCGTAAAACCCCATCCCAACGTGGTATTCGTTGCCGGTCATGATCACGGCTTACAACTGATCGAAGACAGCAATCACCATTATATTGTAAGCGGTGGAGGATGTAAGACCAACCGGGTTTCGAAAAGTAAAAAAAGTCCCTTTGTTTCACAGACCCTGGGCTTTGCCGTGATGGAAGTCTCGGTCAATAAAAATGTAACAGTGAATTTTTACACTGTTACTGATTCTACCCGGAATGCATTTGGAACCACCCTGCTTAATTTTTCCAAGATACCCGAGGAAAAAATCGATTCATCCAAACGGGTGGTGGAAGATCCTTTTGTAAAATACAAGGATTCATTTGCCATCTCGGCCAGTGAAAAATACCCTCCTGTAAGTGGTTTTCGAAAGTTGGTAATCGGTCAGAATTACCGGCCGGAATGGTCCACGCCGGTAAACATGAAGGTCTTTAATGTCAACAAAGAAAGGGGAGGAATGAAAATCCTGAGCATGGGAGGAGGTAAACAAACCAAATCCCTGCGCCTGGAAGATAAAAACGGCAAACAGTGGGTATTGAGAGCTATTGATAAAAGTCCCACCAAGGCCCTGCCTGAAAATTTCCGCAATACTTTTGCGCAGGACCTGGTCCAGGAGTTTAATTCGGCGGCGCATCCCTATGGGGCGCTGACCATTCCACCGCTGGCAAAAGCCATTGATGTGGTAGCACCCCATCCCGAATTGTTTTTTGTACCCGACGATCCGGCACTGGGTTTTTACCGTCCCTTATTTGCCAATACCGTCTGCATGCTCGAAGAAAGAGATCCTTCACTCGATGGGTCTGATACAAAAAGTACGGCTAAAGTGTTTGATAAGCTGATCGAGGAAAATGATCACCGTGCAGACCAGGAAGCCGTATTAAGAGCCAGGCTGCTGGATATCCTGCTGGCGGATTTTGACCGGCATTTTGATCAATGGAGATGGGCCACCAATGATACGGGAAAGGGAAAGATCTATTATCCTATCCCCCGTGACCGGGACCAGGCTTATTTTTATTCAGACGGAAGGTTGCTGAAGTTTGCCAGCCGTAATCTGCTTCCCTATCTCCGTGGCTTCCTGGAAGATATTCCCGAAGTAAACTGGCTGGGTTTTTCTGCCAAGGATTTTGACCGTTTATTCATGACCGACCTGGACGCCGAAGAATGGAAAAAAATTGTTGCCGATGTCCAAAAAAGCCTGAGTGATACAGTGATAGTCGAGGCCATCAAAAAGTTACCGCCTGAAGTATATGCCATCAATGGACAAAATATCATAAACAAGCTGAAAAGCCGGCGGGACCGTTTGGCCAGGGCGGCTATGGACTATTACCATTTCCTTTCCCGGCAGGTCAACGTAATCGGCAGTAACCAACAGGAATACTTCAAGATCTCCAACCAGGGCACAGGGCTTAACGTTCATGTGTATGCGAGAGAGAGGGGGAATGATACCAGTTTTACCATGTATAACAGGACCTTTGAGCCCTCGCATACCTACGAGATCCGCTTATATGGTCTGAACGGTGATGACCTCTTCGACATTGAGGAAAGCGCCCGTTCCCGCATCAAGATCCGGATCATTGGCGGGAAGGGTAACGATACTTTTGATATACGGGGGAATGTGCAGACGCAGCTCTATGATATGAACGTGGAAGGCAATTATATCAAGAACATGAAAAGGGCCAAAAACCGGTTTTCAAAAGATCCTCCCGTCAATTCTCTCAGTATTATCGGGTATAAGTATAATAAAAACCGATTCCCCCAGATGGAGTTCGGACTCAATTCGGATGATGGCTTTCTGGTAGGGGGTGGCTTTTCCAGGAAAACACATGGATTCCGCAACGAACCCTATGCAACATTTCAAAGTTTCTCCGCCCTGTATTCCCTGAGCCGGGGGTCTTATAAGTTCCGCTACGAAGGGGAATTTAACCATGTATTCCAAAATACTGATATCTTATTAAAAGGGGAGTTTGGTTATCCAACCGTCAATAATTTCTTTGGTTTGGGCAACACGACCAAATTGCCTTCGAATCCGGATTATGGGTTCTATCGCAGCCGTTTTCGATTAGTGGAACTCCAGGCATTGTTCCGGAAGCGACTGTTTGAAAGATTGCATATCATGGCGGGGCCCTGGTTCCAGTACTACTGGAACAAATACAGCGATAATACGACCCGGATCCTGGGCAAGCCGGAATTCGTGGGATTGGATTCAGCCAATGTATACAGCCGCAAAACTTACCTGGGCGCCAAACTCGCCTTGCGTTTCGATAACCGCAACAATGAAATCTTTCCCACACGGGGTGTACTATGGAACACTGAACTTGTTTCTGCAGCGGGGATGAATGCCAACAGCAATGCCATTACCCGTATTAATTCCGATATGACGATTTATGCCAGCATGACTGACCCTACCCGCGTGGTAGCGGTTATAGGCCTGGGCGGAGGCAGGATCTTCAATGATAATTTTGAATATTTCCAGGCTATGAGTATCGGCGTGGGAAACAACCTGCATGGATTCCGCAAAAACAGGTATACCGGCCGAGCCTCTGCTTATGGCAGCCTGGAATTAAGAACAAAACTATTTGATCTGAAATCTTATTTAATACCCGGACCCGTTGGATTGCTGAGTTTTTATGATATTGGCCGTGTCTGGTTAAATGGAGAGCATTCCCGGAAATGGCATTCGGCCTATGGTGGTGGTTTTTATTTTATTCCTTTTAATCTTTTTGTTGTTTCCGCATCGATGGGTTTTTCCGGAAAAGAAAAATTATATAACCTTACACTGGGTACGAAGATTAATTTTACGTTTTAACCCTGCAAGCGATAGAACATGCGGAACTACAAAAGCTTTGATCTGTTTTCCTGGCCCCGGAAACTTTTTCTACCAGGTAAATGAAAAAGATTAGACTCATATTACCCCGGGGCTCGGTGGTTAAAAAATATGAGCTCAAACTCATTATCATGATCGCCCTCTCCTGGACGATGATTGATCTCGGCCTTTTTTACCTGCGGATGGCATCCAATGTTCTGCCTGTTAAATATTATGAGCCCGGCACCAATACTTTTAAAGCCATCCTGCTGCGGGAAGTGAATGTACTGATCCTCAGTCTGATTATAGGCTTCATGCTGGTTTCAGTATTCAGGAAATTTCTTCGGGATTCGCCTCTTCTAATCAATTTGCTGGTAAAAACGGCATTGCTGGTAATGGTGGCCATCGTCATGAATTTCTTTATTTATGGCAGTTACCTGGTGTTGATCCGGGGTTATTCTATTGAAAGGGCGATCGACCGGTTTTGGATCAATACTTTCCGCCCGGAATGGATCGTCCCTAAAATGGCCGAATGGATTATCTTAATCCTGGTAACCCAGCTGGCCATTGAGATCAATGAAAAATATTCGAGGGGCGTTTTCCTCGATATTATGGTGGGGAAATACCTGAAGCCAAAGGAAGAAGAAAGGATCATTATGTTCGTGGACCTGCGCAACTCCACCCCGATAGCAGAAAAACTCGGTCATAAGGAATATTTCGCCTTTATCCGTGACTTTATTTATTGTATGACGGCCGGCATCCTGGAACACGACGGGAGGATCTATCAATATGTGGGGGATGAAATCGTGGCCTGGTGGCCCAGTTCCCGGCTCAATGCCAGGAAGGCCATTAATGCCCTGATCGAGTCCAGGAAAATACTCAATACGAACACCGAAGTTTTTAAAAGAAAATATGACATGATGCCGGAATACAAAGCGGGTATGCATACGGGTAATGTGATGGTGGGCCAGGTTGGGATATCAAAAAAAGAACTGGTCATGAGCGGTGACACCATCAATACGGCCTCCCGTATCCGCAGTGCCTGTAATGACCTGAACCAGAAATTCCTGGTATCAAAAGAAATGAACGATCTTATTGGAATGGAAGACTGGCAAAGTGAAAGCATGGGTATACCCGACCTGAAAGGGAAAAACCAGGATATGGAATTATTTGCCTTAAAGATCTAACCGGAAAACCCTGGGGCTATGAATCAGACCAATGCAGAAATAAAAAAGACCTCGCGCTGGTGGGCCATTTTATCCGTGGAACTGATCATTACGCTGCTGGTGCTGCTGGCCTCCATCTGGGCCTTTGCTTTTACAGTGGAAATGGTCTTTGTCAGCAAGGCCAGCGACCTGGATGATGCCGTGTTCGAAGCCGTATCCAAAATGGTTAGGCCGGCCCTTACCAAATTCATGTTGTCCATTACCTTCCTGGGTAATCATGCCTTTTTAATCCCCGCCAATTTCCTGCTACTGGGTTTTTACTGGGGCCGGAAAAACAGGAAATTTTCCCGGCGGATCCTGGTGATAGCCCTTAGCAGTCTTTCCCTTAAACTATTGCTTAAAAATTCCTTCCAGCGTCTCCGCCCGGATATACCCTTGCTGGAAAAAGTCGCGGGCTTTAGTTTTCCCAGTGGTCATGCACTCATGAGTGTAACTTTTTATGGTTTGCTAATCTATATTGCCTGGCGGGAGGTTAGTAACCCTGTATGGAAATGGGCAATCACCATTTTCCTGGGATTGCTGATCCTCCTGGTAAGCTTTAGTCGTATTTACCTGCGGGTGCATTATGCCAGTGATGTGATAGCGGGAGTCGCGCTGGGTATATTTTGGTTGCTTGTTTCTCTTTGGCTCGTTGGCAAGCTAGAAAAAAAAGCAACGACAAAAAATGCTTAGTCATCTTCTACAGGCCGGGGTTTGACCCTTTTTCCATAAGGAAATTTCAACAGGGTGGCGGCCGGCTCGCTGAATATTTCATTCGAAATATACATATCCCCGTTATCTGCAAACGTGATGCCTTCCGGTTGGGCAAACATGAGGGGAGAGATTTTAAATGCATGCAGGACTTTTCCCTTTTTATTGATCACCACCATTAAATCACCAATAGCGGAAACAATATAAACTTTGTTGTCTTTGGGATTAAGGGCAGCGGCCGAGGGCCGGAAATCCGGCCCCGTTCCCACGGCCTTTTCGATTTCGCTGATTTGTATCTGGTAGTAGGGAGTGTCGATAAGCGTATTGGTGCCGAGGTCGAACCGGTAGGCCGAACGGATCTTTTTTTCCTTATGACAATCCTTGCACAACATAACCAGGGAATGGACCTCCTTGTCATAATAGAGACTTTCAAATTCATTTTCCTTACCAGCCAGTGTAGCTACCACTTCCATCTGTATCGTAGAATCACTTGTATAACCGGTCACACGAACGATTTTGCCGGTGGCAACCAATAAGTAAATGGCTGAATCCACTTTGACGATATCTTCATAATCATCCTTGATACCAAACTTGATATTGGGATATTCAAGGTTATCCATCCGGCTTGGGTTGATGGCAAATATCCTTCCGGATTCGTCATTATTAGCCAGGATCAGGGTATCATTGATCCAGCAAATCCCTGATATTTCATCCAGTTTGGAACCCAGATTGTGTTTGACGGGCGTTGTTATATCATAACCGGGGGGTGTATGGATAGTCTTGTCTAAATTACAACCGGCAATATTAAGTGCCACTATCACTAAAAAAAACCATGGGGTATGCCTTTTTAATTTAGCCGGCAGGTTCTTCCTGTTTTTATTTAAATTTATCATATTCAAATTGCAATGTATGATGGAACAGCAAGCGGACCTGGTTGCCGCCACCCGGGATTTTGCTACTGATATCTTCAAGAATAAAGTTAGCAAAAGCTTCAGGTATCACAACCTGGATCATACCCGGCAGGTGGTGAGGGCAGCGGAAGAAATGGCCGACTATTACCAGTTGCAGCCCGAGGATCGCAATGCCGTGATCATCGCAGCCTGGTTTCATGATACAGGTTTCACCAATGGCGAATCCATGGGGCATGAAGCTACCAGCGTACAACTGGCTACCAATTTTTTAAAAGCACATAATGCAGACCCGGTATTAATAGATAAAGTTGCCAAATGCATCGAGGCTACCAAAATGCCCCAGGCCCCGGGTCCGCTGATCGAACAAATTCTTTGCGATGCCGATCTTTTTCACCTGGGCACCGACGAATTTAAAATAAAAAACGAAGAACTCCGCCAGGAACTCTCCGAAACCTCCGAGGAAGACCTTTCGAAAAAGAAATGGCGGAAGATGAATATCGTTTTCATGGAGAACCATAAGTATTTTACCGATTATGGCCGCAGAAAGCTCCAACCCGTCAAAGAACAACATATACTTGCCATGAAAAATAAAGAGGAAGATGGACCGCGTAAAACCGGGAAAAAAGAAAAAAAACGGGATGACCTGTTAGCCGTACTAAAAGAAGAAGTTCCGATAGATGGAGAGGAGAAGAATAAAAAGTCCAAAGTCAAGGATGCCCAGACTGAAAGAGGTATCTCCACCGTATTCCGGATTATGGCAAATAACCATGCTAATCTCAGCCAGATGGCCGATAGCAAAGCCAATATCATGATCTCGGTGAATTCAATCATTCTATCCGTTGTAATCTCAGTGTTG